>CAJBKH010000146.1 GCA_903953615.1 uncultured Bacteroidota bacterium | reverse complement strand
GTGCACCATTAAAATCGCCACGGTTGACATTTAAAAATCCAGCAGCTTGAATGCCATTTGTATTTTTTAAGTTCATATTAAAAAAACCTGCTGCTTGAAAGCCTTCATTTTCACCATGGTTGAAATTATAAAAACCTGCAAATTGCGCCCCATTGAGGTTACCGAAATTATGGTTGAAAAAACCTGCGAATTGCGCGCCATCAACTGATCCACCAACCATATTGCCAAAGCCTGCGAATTGTGCGCCATGCATGTGGTGTTTTATAAAATTAAAGAAGCCTCCAAATTCAGCACCATCCACACCTCCGTTATAACCAACAAGTGCATTAATGGAAAGGCGATTTGTTACCAAGCCACTTAATCTGCCATTCGAACCAATGGGTGGTATCAAAGTAATTTGCCATTGTCTGTAAAATGAATCGCTGATATTTTTTTCAGCTAGTCGTTGGTAACTATTAATAAACCATTTGCCCAATTGGGTTTCGCTCACCTTCACATTTTTGAATGGCAAACCGGCCCAGGCGACAGTTGTTTTATTAGAATCTAATTTTATTTTTTTAGAAGTATCAATTTCTGTCTGTGCAATGGTTTCAATGAGTGTATCGGTCTCAACAAAATTCTCATCAACAATCTGATTCGCTTTGTTTTTCAAATTTATGTTTAGTTCTATTAAACCATTGTTTGCAAAAGGAATTTGAACAGCAGTATCGGCATAACCTTGAATAGAATATTGAATCTTTAATTGGTTCTCCTTGCTAGTCACCGGTAATTCGAAATAACCAAAATCACCTGACAAGGTACTGGCTAAACTTTGACGTTCATACACACTGACATTGGCAATCCCATCGCCAGTTTTAAGGTCGCGTATATAACCCGTAATCCGGTAATTGTACTTGCTTGGTTTTTCAGTATTACCTTGCATTTGGGTTGTGTTTTTTGGAATAATTTTGCGTTGCAAGATTAAGTGATTGCCAATTTGCTGATAAGTTACTTGCTCGTTAAACAATTGATTGAGCACTTCTCTTACCGTCTTATTTTCTGCATGAATAGTAACATTTCTGTTCACCTTAATAGAAGTGCTGTAAGAAAAATTAAAGTTAGCGGTTTCAGAAATAATGTTCAACACCTTGGCCAGCGGTTGATTGGTAATTTTAACGGTTACCTTTCTATCTAAAATAGGCATAGCTGTTTGTGCATTCATTTGCCAGGCATGCCATAGCAAAAGTATCAATACGATGAATTGTCTCATGGTGTGCAGCCCTTTCCTTTGATTAAAATAAATTTCTTATCTGCCGAACGCTCAATTTCTAGATTAAGGGTAAGCGATAGAACATCTAATACCGTTTCGAGTTTATCGTGATTGAATGAGGAAGTAATTCTGCAGTTCTCTAGTGCTTTGTTTTCCAATTCTATGGAATACCCTTGGTAGTATTGGTTAAGGTCGTTAACGACTTCCTTAAGCATTTTATTTTCGAATTTTAACGCACCAGTTACATAACCAAACGTGTTGTTAGATGGAGGCATTAATTTTTCCAATTGCTGTGTTTTTCGATTGTACTTAGCACCCATACCAGCTGTTAAAAATAATTCACCTTTTGGGGTATTAAATTTTACTTTGCCTTCTCTCACCAAAACTTGCGTAAAGGCAGTGTTCGCAGTAATTTCGAATTCTGTTCCAACCACAGTGATAGTGGTATTTTCAGAAGCTATTTCGAATGGTTGTGCTTTGTTGGGCGCAATTTTAAAAAATGCTTTTCCACCATTCATTTTGATGGCTCTTTTTTCACCATCAAATGTTTTTGGGTAAGCAATAGAACCTTCGCGAATCATAATATCAGAACCATCTGCTAATGTTAAATTCTGAACTGAATCGGTTGCGATGGCTGTCAGCATTTCTGTGGCTTTTGGCGTGGTTCTATTAAACAAGAAAAATCCGATACCTAAAAGTAGTGCGAACGAAGCTGCCATTAACCATGCTCGGCCAATAGGCAATACCCGTCCTTTTCTTTCAATCTTGGTATGAATTGTTTTTTGAACCTGTTCCCAAGCTTTGTCAACATTCACTTTGTCTTGATGAGGTATGCCAGCACTTTCGGTCCAAAGGGTTTTAAATTGTTGCAAGTGTTTTTCATTCGCTGCATCCAATTTACGCCATTGTTCTACCATGGCCACTTCGTGGGCTTCGGCTTCACCAACAATGTATTTCACTAATATTTCATCTGTTACCATGGCTTAAAATTGATTAAAGAAATAAATGATGATGAAAAAAATCGTTAAGTAGTCGGCCAAATTTTCGCGCATTAAGCGAAGGGCTTTGCCCATTTGGTTTTCTACTGTCTTAGGCGAGATATTGAGTACATTGGCTATTTCTCTGTATTTAAGATCTTCAAAACGGCTCATTTTGAAAATTAAACGGCATTGTTCAGGTAAATTCATCAATGCTTTTTCTATATTTTTTTCTAATTCCTTCAAATGATGATGGCTTAGAGGTTCTAAGGTTGGTTCGGTGTTCGTTTGCATAAGCACATAGTTGTCTTTTATTTTCTGATGCTTAATCTCATTTAATGCGGCATTGTAAACCGCCTTGTATAAATAAGATTTCAGCGAAGTATCTAGTTTTAATTCATCTTTTTTTTCCCAAAGTTTCACAAATACATTTTGCACGATTTCTTCAGCATTGTCCATGTCTTTGAGAAACATATTGGCATAGTTGCACAACCCTTGATAATATTGCCTGAAAATGATTTCATATTCACTTTCGTTGTTAATATTGAGTTGTATAGCAGTGGCTACCGATGACATTGTTACAAAGGTAAAATTATTATTAGTTTAATGAACTTACTTTTCCGCTGCCCGAAATCTTAATATCGGTTGAAGGATTACCTCGGTACCATATTCTGCCACTGCCGGAGATATTGGCATTGAGTTGTTTCACGGCATAAATTTTCATTTCGCCCGAACCACTGACATCGGCATTTACTGTATCTACTCTAAACCATTCTGCATTGATATTGCCTGATCCGCTCACTGTATAATCGGCCTTTACGCAACTGTTATTGCCATAAAAAATAATATTGCCTGATCCACTTACATTGGCTGTCAATGAATTGGTAATAATGCCATTCAAATTTATATCACCCGAACCACTGACATTGGCTTTTAAATCTGTTGTATTTAGGCCTGTCATGCCAATGATTTTACCCGAACCGCTGACATCTAAGTTCTTTAAATTCGGCATGTAAATGCGTATCACTATTTTGTTGTGCGTGCGTAAGGTGGTAAAGTTTTTTAAACAGATGTTTAAATTTTCGCCACTTACTTTGGTTTCAATCACATCGAGTATGTTTTGTTGTCCGTTTAGTTCTACTTTAAATACCGAGTCCTGGTAAAGCTCCACATCGGCACTAATGCAAAGTGATACACCTGTAAAGTTTTTAATGTCTCTTGTAATTTTTACGTCTGGT
>CAJBKH010000145.1 GCA_903953615.1 uncultured Bacteroidota bacterium | reverse complement strand
TAATGCAAGCGATAAGGCCAATGGACATGAATTATGGAAAAGTGATGGCACTTCCGCTGGTACCATAATGGTTAAAAATATTAATCCACGAGAAGCGTCTTCTGAGCCACAGCATTTAATCAATGTTAATGGCATTTTATATTTTGCAGCAAGCGATGGGAGAGATGGAAATGAGTTATGGAGAAGCGATGGCACTGCAGCTGGTACAGTGATGATAAAAGATATTCTATTAAAAGGCATAGGTTCTTATCCTGATAATTTAATTAATGTGAATGGCATGCTTTATTTTGCCGCCAACGATGGTATACATGGCCATGAGTTATGGAAAAGTGATGGCACTGCTGCAGGTACAGTAATGGTAAAGGATATTTTTGAAGGCGAAGAAGGATCTGAACCCGAAGACTTAGTTTTAATGAATGGCTTCGTTTATTTGATTGCTAACAATGGGTTGAACGGTCCTGAATTATGGAAAAGTGATGGCACTGCTGCAGGCACAGTTTTGGTGAAAGATATCAACGACAAGGTACATTTTGAAGGATCAAATGCAAGTCATCTTATCAATGTCAATGGCATATTGTATTTGATGGCCGATGATGGTAAAAATGGATTAGAGTTATGGGTGAGCAATGGTACTGCTAAGGGTACCGATATTGTAAAAGACATTCGCAGCGGACCTATAAGTTCTAATTTAAATAATTTCGTCAATTTAAATGGCGTTTTATACTTCATTGCCGATGATGGTAGCAATGGTGTAGAATTATGGCGAACAGGCGGTAAATCAAAGTCAACTGAAATGATAAGGGCTGCTTATTCAGCTACCAATATTCAACCACCAAGTTCATTAATTGTCATCAATCGAATACTTTACTTTGTGGTAGATGATGAAGAACACGGTGCAGAATTATGGAAATTGGAGCAGCCTTAAGGCTGCTTATTTTATTTGGGCAGCAGCTTTCAATGCAGCATTCACATTCACAATACCATGACTCGTACATAGTTTTTTGTAAAATGTTTTCTTTCTTTTGGTGCCAGGTTTTTTAAATTTTACGATTGGTTTAATTACAGTAGTTTCAATCACAGACTTAACCTGAACAGCAGTTAAATTTGGGTAATATGATCTAATAAGCGCAGCAACGCCTGCAACCACAGGACTTGCCATACTTGTGCCTTGTAACCAATCATATTTAGAATCTGTCACAGTGTTATAAATTTCTGAACCAGGTGCAAATACATTGACTGTAGATTTACCATAGTTAGAAAAGCTTGCGGGACTTTGGTCTCTATTGCTTGCACCTACTTCAATCCAAGTTGAGCAAAGTGCACCGTTTTCATATTTTGGGGTTGGGAAGTTATTTTTTTCATCTGTATTTAAACCATCATTACCTGCTGCATGTATGATTAAAACATCTTTGCTTTCAGCATATTTTACTGCCTCGTCAACAATGGCCTTATTAAATGAGTAGCCTTTACCGAAACTCATGTTTATGACTTTTGCACCATTATCTACGGCATATCGAATCGAATTTGCAACATCTTTGTCGCGCTCATCACCAGCTGGTACGACACGTAACACCATTATTTGAACCATTGTGGCAATGCCATTGACACCTATTCCGTTGTTTCTAGTGGCACCAATAATACCGGCCACATGGGTACCATGCAAGGCATCTGGACCTTTTACTTCATTGTTACCATAGTTTCTGATGTTGGTGTTTAAATAATTATCGCCAACAATATCTCTAGGGTCATAATTAGGATCTAATTGAAAATTAACACTGGCATTTAATGTTTCGTAATCGTGTCGAATGGCTTTGATTAATTCAGTAGGAGTCATGTTTAAAAATCCGCAATAACTCAGCATGTTGGCTTTACCAATTTTTGCTTCATTTCTGTTGGGTGTATATTCCATTAAGGTTTCCAAACTAAATTCACTATTCCCTATTTCATTTATTACAGCATCCATTGTTTTTTTGAAGTCAGCAGTTGCTTCGAATTCAACCTTGGCAGCATTTAATTGTTTGGTATGAATGGCCTCCAATGTTTTAAATTTTTTGTATTCAGCTCTGTCTGCTTTTGCAATTTCTTTGCTGGTCTTGGTACCAAATTTTACTTTATAATCTCTTAATAAACGGGTCATTTCAAGATTGTCGTAATGGACTTCACCATTTTTGCCACCAATAAAATCCCAACCATTGATGTCATCAACATATCCATTTTGGTCATCATCAACGCCATTGCCAGGAATTTCTCTCGTATTTACCCAAATATTAGCTTTTAAATCTTCATGTAAGATATCAGTTCCACCATCAATTACCGCTACAATAACAGGTTTGGTATTGGCGGGTTGAGGCGTAGTATTGAGGGCATTTACCAAATCAATTCCAAGGGCTGTATCATTCACTGAATATTGTTGGTACCAATCTTTTTTTGGATGTTGGGCGGATACTGAAACGAGTATTAAGAATAGAAGTGCTGTAAAAAAATGTTTAATAGAGTGCATGGTTTATGTGTAGAAAATAATGTTAAATTGAATAAAAGGTGTGCCTGCAGTTGCTGTAAATACAGCATTCTGCAATAAAATAATGCGTATGTAAATTTAAGGTCAAGGAGAAAATTAGGGACGCAAATATAAACTATTGTATATTTAAATTAAAAGGCATTCTCATTTGGAATCCTTGTGACTTAACAGCAGTTTGCAAGGTTTTGTAGTAGTTATAAAAAACACCCAAATCATTCGACATTTTTGTTTCCATCATGGCGTTTGCTTTTCCGCCAAATAATTTTTTGAATGGATCGTCTTGCTTTGGAAAGCTTGAAACAGAATATGTTTTTGTTTTAGACATATAGGCTGCAATTTTGATGGCATCATTGATACCACCGTAGCTATCAATTAATTTTCTTGACAAAGCATCATTGGCGGTCCATACTCTACCTTGTGCAAGCGCTTCTACTGCAATGCTATCAAGGCCACGACCGGTTTCAACAACACCTGTAAAATCATCATAGATTCTGTTCACCATGTTTTGAAGGTACATTCTATCGACTTCAGAAAGTGGCTTGTCTACGCGACCGAAGTCTGAATACTGGCCTGTTTTAACACTTTCGAAAGTAAGGCCCATTTTATCATTGAGCAAGGACTGCATGTTAGGAAATAAACCAAAAACACCAATCGAACCAGTGATGGTATTTGGCATTGCAATAATTGAGTCGGCCATGGCGCTAATGTAATAACCACCACTAGCAGCAACATCATTCATTGAAACTATCACTGGTTTAATGCCTTTGCAAAGTTTTATTTCTCGCATGATAATATCGCTCGCTAAAGAACTTCCACCTGGAGAATTAACTCTTAAAACAATCGCTTTAATGTGTTTGTCTTCGCGTGCATTAGCAATGGATTTAGAAAGTGTAACGGAGCCGATGGTTTGGTCGTCGCCTTCGCCTTCCATGATTTCACCAACAGCATATATAACAGCGATTTTATCGCCACCTTTTTCTTCATCGTTACCCATGTTGCCAGCATATTGTCCTGCTTTTACAACTGGTAGTTCTTCTTTTTCTTTTAAGCCTAATTTTTTTCTAAAACTTTTAAGAATTTCATCGCTGTAGACCGTGCGGTCGATTAATCCAAACGCAACAGCTTGGGCAGGCGTTTGAATACTAAAATCGTTAAATGATTGTCTTAAGACACTGGTATCTATTTTACGGCTGGCACTAACTGCATTGATGAAGGTTGAATAAATATTGTTGAGGTATACGCCAATTTGTTCTCTGTTTTCAGGACTCAAATCATTTCTCGAAAAAGTTTCAACCGCGCCTTTGTATGTGCCTACTTTTATCACCTGCATTTCGACACCTAATTTATCAAGTGCGCCCTTATAAAACATAAGGTTTGCAGACAAACCATTCAACAATACACTACCGGCTTTTTCAATAAAAATAGAATCAGCTACACTGGCTAAGTAATAATTTTTTTCATCGTAATAAGGGGCATAGGCATAAATAAATTTGCCTGCTTTTTTAAACTTATCAAGTGCATTTCTAATTTCTAGAGAGGTTGCATAACCTGTATTGTTTAAGTTTGTTTTAAGATAAATACCTTTGATTTTTGGATCCGTACTTGCATTATCGATTATGGTTAAAATGTCATTCAAACCCAACAGGGCGTCTTGCTCATCGCTCAAGAAAATATTCATGAAGCTCTGCGGTGTTCTTTCAGGAACATCGTAATTGATGTTGAGTTCAATAACCGAATTATTCTTTAGGGTAATGCCTTTTTTACCAGATGAACTTGCTAAGCCAAGGAAGGTAAAGAACATTAAAAGGCCTAGAAAAATAAAGGTGATAAACACACCAACTATTGTAGCCAAAGTATATTTTAAAAACTGCTTCATATTATCTGCTGTAATGAGGACCACAAAGTAAGTCGATATATTACTTAGTCATGTGGTTTTTCGATAAATGACGAAATGTAGGGATTAAATCACTTTTTTTCGCCATGAGCCATAAAAAGTTTAGTTTTGCAGTCATGATTTTAAGTGAATTAACTGCGATTAGCCCTATTGATGGGCGCTATAGAAGTAAAACCAAAAACATTGCGACCTATTTTTCGGAATGGGGGTTGATTTATTATAGAATTAAAATCGAAATTGAATATCTAATATTCCTGAATTCACAAGGATTAGAAAGTTTTAATCAAAAATTTAGCGAGGCAGAGCTTGCAAGTTTAAGAACCATTTATACGGATTTTAGCGAAGCCGATGCATTGAAGATAAAGGAGATTGAAAAAACAACTAACCACGATGTAAAGGCTGTTGAATATTTTATTAAAGAAAAATTGGAGGTGCTTAATTTGGGTACTTCAAAAGAGTGGGTGCATTTTGGTTTAACGAGTCAAGATATTAATAACACGGCTATTCCATTGAGTTTAAAAGATGCAATACAGATCGTAATATTGCCCGATTTGGAGGCTGTTAGAGATACTATTGAGAAATTGGCGATTGAATTTAAAGACATACCAATGTTGGCTAAGACCCATGGTCAAGCAGCCAGTCCTACGCGACTGGGTAAGGAGTTAATGGTGTTTGTGAGTCGAATCAATGAACAAATTAAGCAATTAAATAATGTGCCATATGCCGCAAAGTTTGGTGGTGCAACGGGTAATTTCAATGCACACCATGTCGCGTTTCCAGAAATTAATTGGCAACAATTTGGACATCAGTTTGTAAACGAAGTATTGGGCTTATATAGAAGTTTTCCTACTACTCAAATTGAGCACTACGATCATTTAGCAGCGCTATGTGATTGTTTTAAAAGAATTAATACCATCTTGATTGATTTGAGCCGAGACATCTGGCAGTATATTTCGATGGATTATTTTAAGCAAAAATTAAAGGAGGGTGAAATAGGAAGCAGTGCGATGCCTCATAAAGTCAATCCAATTGATTTTGAAAATGCAGAAGGTAATTTGGGACTTGCCAATGCGATGTTTGAGCATCTTTCGGCCAAGTTGCCAATTTCAAGATTGCAAAGAGATTTAACAGATTCGACTGTGTTGAGAAATTTAGGCAATCCCTTTGCACACAATTTAATTGCCTATAGCAGTTTACAAAAGGGGCTAGGTAAATTAATTTTAAATGAAGCCGCTATCAACAAGGATTTAAACAACAATTGGGCAGTAGTAGCCGAGGCTATTCAAACCATTTTGAGAACCACTAATTATCCTAATCCTTATGAGGCACTCAAAGGATTAACCCGTACCAATACACATATAGGTGAAAAAGAAATTGCTGAATTTATCGACTCATTATCAGTAAATGAGGCGTTAAAGAATAGGTTAAAAAACATCTCTCCAAGTAATTACACTGGAATTTAATTATTTGATTGCATTGAGTTAACAATTCCTTAACATAGGGAATTCACCTTTGCACCATGTTTGGATTAGAAACCTCCCTAGCCGTTTTATTCATCTTGTGCATACTAACAGTATGTATATTTGAATTCGCCAATGGATTCCATGATACAGCTAATGCTGTAGCCACTGTTATCTATACTGGTTCTTTAAAACCTACTTACGCGGTTGTTTGGTCAGGTTTCCTCAATTTTGCAGGTTTGATGTACAGCAGTGTCATTGGCTATAAAGTGGCCATGGGCATAATCAACCTACTGCCACTCTCAGATATGGTAATGCTCTCGACAGGAGAGAGTGTAAGTTTGGTATTAGGCATGATGCTTTCAGGGATTTTGTGGAACTTAGGAACTTGGTATTTAGGAATTCCTTGTAGCAGTTCGCACACGATGATAGGTTCTATATTAGGTGTTGGTTTAGTATTTTTTTATTTACATGGTGGCGATGGGGTGAATTGGGGAAAGGCAGCTGATATTGGGCTTTCGTTATTGATATCACCGTTGTTTGGTTTCTCACTTACCATTTTGCTCATGTACATTTTAAGACGCGTTGTTAAGGAGAGAAAAAATATTTTTAAAGAACCTGAAGCTGGAAGCAAGCCACCCACATGGATCAGAGTTATATTAATTAGTACTTGTTCATTGGTAAGTTTTTTCCATGGCAGTAATGATGGTCAAAAAGGCGTAGGTTTGATGTTAATAATACTTATTACCTTCATGCCATTGCGTTTCGCACTGAATGAGAATTTTGATGTCGACCAGTCCTTGGCATCATTAAACAAGATAGAAGTAGCCCTAACTACAGAGTACAAAGCCGACTTGTTGATTAAAACAAAGGAGCTTAAAACTGCTTTAGAAAATTATAAATTAGCAAAAGCAAATCCTACGATTAGCGAGAAAGAAAACAAAGAGAGCACTATCAAAGTAAGAACACAGCTCAATAAGATAACCAAAAGGTTTGATGCAGAATTGAAGAGTGTAACATTTGTAGAGAATCCTGAAAATGCCAAGATAATAAAGGCAGAGATAAAACATTTTAAAACCTCAACTGAATCGGTGCCATGGTGGGTAACCATTATGATTGCCTTATGTTTAGGTTTAGGTACTATGATAGGCTGGAAGCGTATTGCAGTAACAATCGGTGAAAAGATTGGTAAACGCCATATGACTTATGCAGAGGGTGCAACTGCCGAATTAACTGCTGCTGCTACCATTGGTGTAAGTACTGCATTTGGTTTACCTGTATCCACCACCCACGTATTGTCTTCGGGTGTAGCAGGTGCTATGACAGCGAGTAAAGGCGTGAAAAATTTACAACCAGGTACCATTAGAAGTATAGCAATAGCTTGGGTGTTAACCCTGCCTGTCACTATCATTTTAGCTGGTTTGATCTACTACATTTTACAATTGTTTATTAAATAATCGTAAAAAAAATAATTTAAGAACATCTCTTGAAAAAGAGGTGTTTTTTTTAAATCTTATATTAATAAATTCTTAATAAATAGCCATGAAAACATTAAATAAATATCACCTGATGATTATAATGATACTATTAGGTAACATTAGTTTTGGTCAGGTAAGCCGAGATTCAATCTCTAAAGTCGAAAAGAAAGTAAATAAACAATGGTTCGAAACGATAGCCATAAGAGGATATATGCAGGTTCGTTATAACAGGCTTTTTGAGACAAATGAGCAGTTGAAATGCGAACAATGCGATAAATCCTGGGGAGAAAACGGAGGTGCATTTATTCGAAGAATGCGTGTGATAATAAGTGGAAACGTGCATGAAAGAGTATATATTTATATACAACCCGATTTTGCATCCTCGGCTTCATCTACAGGGCTGCACTTTGCACAATTGCGTGATGCTTACTTTGATTTAGCATTGGATGCAAAAAAAACGTTTCGCTTAAGAATTGGTCAGAGTAAAGTGCCATTTGGTTTCGAAAACCTTCAATCCAGTCAGAACAGGCTTGCACTAGATAGAAATGATGCTCTGAACAGTTCTGTATCTAATGAAAGAGATTTGGGTATGTTTTTCTATTGGGCACCAGATAAAAAAAGGCAATTGTTTGCAAAGTTGGTGAATGAAGGCTTAAAAGGAAGTGGCGATTATGGTGTAATAGGTTTTGGTTTATATAACGGTCAAACAGCTAACAAACCTGAGGCAAATAATGAGATGCATGCAGTGGCCAGAATTTCATATCCTCATCAATTCAAGAATGGTCAGATTATTGAAGGAAGCCTTCAGGCTTATAAGGGAAAATATGTACTACCTGCTGATTTAAGGAGCACCGGAGTCAAAGCGGTAAAAAGTTTTTCATTTAATGATCAAAGGGTAGCTGCCAGTTTTATACTATTTCCGCAGCCTTTTGGCATTCAGGCAGAGTATAATATAGGAGAAGGACCAGAGTATAATCCTTCAAAGGATTCTATAGAAACACAGAAACTTGAAGGAGGGTACATCACTCTTTCCTATATGCTTAAGATAAAGAAACAGATATTAATTCCATTTGTGAGGGCCCAATATTATGATGGAGGCAAAAAACACGAACTTGATGCACGGAGCTATACAGTTAATGAAATGGAGTATGGAATCGAATGGCAACCTTTCAAAAACTTTGAATTGGTTGCAATGTATACGTTTTCTGAACGCAGATTTGAAGATAAAAAATCAAAATCAAATACACAGAAGGGAAGTTTGCTTAGACTTCAGGCGCAATTAAATTTTTAAAGGAAGGGTATTTCAGTATGAATATTAGTACTTTTGAACAGTACTTAATTAATGAATAAAAAACGCAACGCGCTATTTAGTTCCTTCGGTTTTGCTTTTAAAGGCATTCAGGAGGTGTTGAAGGAAAGGAATTTTAAACTTCACCTGATTTCGGCATTTGTCGCTATTCTCATGGGTTTTATTTTCAATATTTCTTCTTTCGAATGGATAATTGTACTGTTCTGCATAGGTTTGGTTTTAAGTATGGAGTTAGTCAATACGGCTATAGAGGAAATTGTTAACTTTATTTCGCCCGAGTACCATTTGAAAGCTGGTAGAATTAAAGACCTAGCGGCCGCAGCTGTATTGGTAGCAAGCATTGCAGTATTAGTCATAGCACTTATAATTTTCATTCCTCACCTCTCTATATTATTATAAGTAGTTGCAATTCACAAACTTTAAAATATTAATTACCTTTGTAATATGAAAATTGAACAGATTTACACAGGTTGTTTGGCACAAGGTGCCTATTTCATTTCTAGTAATGGAGAAGCGGTAGTAATTGATCCATTAAGAGATCCACAACCCTATATTGACAAAGCAAAAGCTGAGAACGTTACCATTAAATATATTTTTGAAACTCACTTTCATGCTGATTTTGTGAGTGGGCATGTTGACCTAGCCAAGAAAACAGGTGCAACTATCGTATTTGGTCCCAATGCCAATACAAGTTATGATTCTAAAATTGCAACTGATGGAGAAGTTATTAATTTGGGTAATGTAAGCTTTAAAGTGTTGCATACACCCGGACATACCATGGAAAGCACATGTTACTTATTGATGGATGAAAATAATTTACCACACAGTATTTATACAGGTGATACATTATTCATTGGCGATGTAGGTCGTCCAGATTTAGCACAGAAAAATGGTGAGTTAACCACCGAGGATTTAGCCGGTTATTTATTTGATTCTTTAAGAAACAAGGTAATGCCTTTACCAGATAGTCTGGTTGTTTATCCAGCGCACGGCGCGGGCAGTGCCTGTGGCAAGAACATGAGCAAAGAAACCTTTGACTTATTAGGCAACCAAAAGCAGAACAACTATGCATTGAGAGCTAACATGAGCAAAGATGAGTTTATTAAGGAATTGACAGATGGTATTCCTGCACCACCAGCTTATTTTGGAGAAAATGTAAGAATGAACAAACAAGGTTATGCAGATTTAGAGGTGGTTTTAGAGAGAGGAATTGTGCCATTAAGTGCAGATGAATTTGAGATGCGCGCCAATGCAACTGGGGCCTTAATTTTAGATACTAGAAAACAGGATGATTTTGCGAAAGGCTTTATTCCGAATAGTATTTATATTGGTATTGATGGTGGCTTTGCACCTTGGGTAGGTGCCTTGATTACGGATATTAACCAAACCCTTTTAATAGTTGCAGATAAAGACCGTGAAACCGAGGTTGTGCAACGTTTGGCTAGGGTGGGTTATGATAACACCATAGGGTTTTTAGAGGGTGGGTTTGCAACTTGGCAGAATGCAGGAAAAGAAGTTGATTCAATTACTTCAATTCCAGCTACACAATTTGCAGAAGTAGCCGCTACAGGCATCACTATTTTAGATGTAAGAAAACCGGGAGAATACAATCCTGAACACGTTGCTGGTGCTCAAAATATGCCATTGGATCATATCAATCAACAGATGTCTCAGCTCGATAAATCAGCCACTTATTATGTGCATTGTGCAGGCGGTTATCGCAGCATGATTTACGCTTCGATTTTGAAGGCTAGAGGTTTCGAAAATTTGGTTGATGTTGCAGGCGGTTATGCGGCCATTAAGCAAACCAATGTGAACAAAGAAACCACTGCTTGTAGCAGCGGTAAATAATTATTTTTGAATTTCATCTAACAAGCATTCCATTGCTAGCTGGTAACCATCGGTGCCCAAGCCTACAATGTTACCCTTACATGCTTCGCCAACAATATCATGGTGTCTATAAGATTCCCTTTGGTAAATATTGGTAATATGAATGCTAATGCATGGTAGACCAACACTGCGAATTGCGTCGGCAATGCTTATCGAAGTATGCGATAAGCCACCAGCATTGATGAGAATGCCCTGGACATTTTGTTTTGCACTTTGTATAGCATTCACCAACTCGCCCTCATCATTGGATTGAAAATAGGAAATAGTGTAATTAGAAAATTGCGTTTTTAAATCTGTTACAATTGTTTCTGAACTGGCTTTTCCGTATTGATCGGGTTCGCGTGTGCCCAAAAGGTTTAGATTAGGTCCATGAATGAGTAGAATATTCATTTTTTTGCTTTTACAAAAATAAGGAATTGACTACAGAATATGGGAAGCATTGAATCGAAGTCAAGTCTCTTGTTAATTTTTATTTGTCTATCATTAAATGCTTTACGAATATTAATTTATTATCGGTAACTTTGCAGCCTAATATCAACGCATGAGCGACCCAATAAAACATGAATGTGGTGTAGCTTTCATAAGGCTTTTAAAACCTTTAGAATACTTTACAGAAAAATACGGAACTCCGCTTTACGGCCTTAAAAAATTACAATTGTTAATGGCCAAGCAGATTAACAGAGGTCAGGATGGTGCCGGTATGGGTGTTATAAAACTCGACCCACAGTTTGGTCAACGTTATATAGCGCGCAAACGATCCAACTCAAAAAATGCCGTTGCAGATATCTTTGAGGAAGTGAACAAGGATTTAAAATCACTTGACAAACCGAACCTTAACAATGCCCTTTATTTAAAAGAACATTTTCCTTACGCAGGTGAGTTAATGTTAGGGCACTTAAGATATGGAACCCATGGCGGTAATAGTTTAGAAAACTTACATCCTTTCTTGAGACAGAACAATTGGATGTGCCGTAATCTAGTGTTGGCGGGTAATTACAATCTTACGAATGTCGATGAATTGTTTACGCAACTAATTGAATTAGGTCAACAACCTAAAGAAATCAGTGATAATGTTACGATGCTTGAAAAGATTGGTCATTTCTTAGATGAAGAGAATGAGCGCTTATTCAAAATCTTCAAAGATCAAGGGTATAGTAATTTTGATATTACTGAAAAAATAAAAGAAAATTTATCGGTAGAAACCATACTAAAGAATGCGTTTAAACGCACCGATGGTGGTTATAACATGGTCGGTATGATAGGACATGGTGCAGCATTTGTGATGCGCGACCCGAATGGTATTCGTCCTTCGTTCTGGTATGCCAATGATGAGATGTTGATAGTGGCCAGTGAAAGACCTGCCATTGCAACTACTTTCAATGTGCCCTATACTAAAATTAATGAAGTAACACCAGGTTGTGCTTTGATTATTAACAAAGATGGCAGTTACAATGAAACCAGAATCTTAGAGCAAAAAGAAAAACGTTCATGTTCTTTTGAGCGCATTTATTTTTCAAGAGGCAATGATGCCGATATTTATAACGAGCGCAAAGCCTTAGGTCAATTGTTAGCACCTACTGTTATTGAGAAACTTGAAAATGACATTGATAACACAGTATTCTCTTATATTCCTAACACGGCCTCTACGTCGTTCTATGGCATTTTAGAAGGCGTGAATGATTGGTTAAAAACCAGACGTACCGAGCAATTAATGTCTGAGAATGGCACCTTAACGCCAGAACGCATCAAGGAAATATTAACCTACAGAATAAGACACGAAAAGATATTGGTGAAAGATGCAAAAATGCGCACCTTTATTACCAATGATGCAGATAGAGAAGATTTGGTAGGGCATGCCTATGATGTAACGTATGGCATTATTAAGCCGAATATCGATACCCTTGTTATCATTGATGACTCTATTGTAAGAGGCACTACTTTAAAAACAAGTATTCTTAAAATATTAGGTCGTTTGGAACCAAAGAAAATCATCGTGGTATCGAGTGCACCTCAAATCTTATATCCCGATTGTTATGGTATTGACATGTGCCGTTTAAAAGATTTTGTAGCCTTCAGAGCTTTGTTAGAATTATTGAAAGATACCAAGCAAGAACAAAAGTTGACGGAGGTATACGAGTTGTGTAAATTGGAAATGCAAAAACCAGTGGAAGATATGGTGAATCAAGTGAATCAATTGTACAATATGTTCACCCAAGAACAAATTTCAGAGAAGATTGCAGAGATTGTAACACCAGAGAATTTTAAACCGAAAGTAGAAATCATCTATCAAACGGTAGAGAACATGCACAAGGCGATTCCTAACCACAGCGGCGACTGGTATTTTACAGGTAATTTCCCAACACAAGGTGGGGTTAAAATTGCCAATAGGGCCTTCATTTATTTCATGGAAAAAAATACAGCCAGGGCTTATTAAAGACTAGTTGTAATTCATTGTACATTTTAGGAAATACTTACAACCTTTGCAAGGCATTGGTATGTTTTCAAAGTTGCTAGGGTTTTTAAATAGACCTCTCGCTGCACTGTAATTTGAATTGTTCCAAACGGATTTAAAATCGGATTGAACCAAGTTGCCAAATCCTTCGTTTTCTCTGAAGGATAATGAACATGGGAACACTGTGCCATTGGGCTCTAAGTAGATACTTGCCCACAAACTTTTACAGGGTTTGGTAAGCGTTTTAAGAAGTTCAGGCTGTTTCCTATAATTTTCTGCTTCATCATAAATATCAGTTAATTTGATAACGGCATCAAATACTTCAAAATTATCGACACCAATTTCTTTTGCCATTTTACGTGCTTTTTCAACCTCGTGTTTATTGAATGGAAAGACAAGGTATTTCCAAGTGATAAAGGGTAATTTAGATTTGGCCTTTTTACGTGCGGCAACTAGTAATTTCACGTTTTGAATGACTTGCTCAATATGTCCTTTTACACGGTATTGGGAATACACTTCCTGAGTTGCACCATCGATTGAAAGGTATAAATGGGTAAGGCCCGATTTTACAATATCATCGGCCATGGTTTCATTAAAATGATTGAGGTTAGAATGGATTGTAGTGCCAACTTTTTGGGAGCGTGTATAGTCAATCATATCGAAGATTTGTTTGTTTAGAAAAGGCTCACCCCAATTGTAAAGGGCAACACTTAAAGCATAGTCCTTAACCTGGTCAAACATTGTTTTATAATTGTCTAACTTCATAAAGGCAGGTCGCAGCATTTCGGGGTGTTTGATGCCGGTATGGCATCCAGGACAGCGCAAGTTGCATATATTTCCTGGGTCGAAAGTTATTTTATAGGGATAGCTTTTGAGGTTGGTGTTGCCGTTTTTATATTCCTTTCTGTTCTCTAGAATATTGTGTAATTTTTTGGGTGTTGCGAAATGCTTAAGATAATACAAGTATTTCCTATTGGCTGTCATCCTTAAACGCATAGTGTTTTTTTTAATTTTAATGCAAAGGAAAAACGATGCATATGGTATTCATATGAGTAAGGTCATATAATCTACCTATGAACATATGATTTGATACCTAAAAGGAATAAGTTTATCAGTTGGCTAACTGCCGTTTTCAAATATAAAAAATGCTGCTTTGGGCCTATTTATTTTGTGATTTGAAACATATTCATTTATTTTACCCTATTAATAAAATTACACTCACTTGATGAAACGTTTTTTCTTTTCTCTGTTGATCCTATTGACCTTGAATCTATCTGCTCAAACTGTAGGTGTTCTAACGGTAACCTTTATACCTGTAGCCCATTCACCATGTTACCAAGGCACAAAGAATGTTTTAGCAGCATGGATTCAAACAAGTACAGGGGGTTTTGTAAAAACAAAATTGAGATATGCAGGTAACAGCACTTCCGATCATTTGCCTGATTGGGCAGTAAATTCAGGAGGCACGGCCTTTAACTGCATGTCTGCCGCTTGTAATAAAACGGATGCAACTACCGGTGCAACCTTGAGTGGTTTTACAATTAAAAGTTTTACCTGGGATGGAAAAGATGTAAATGGCACAGCCAATGGCGCAACTGTTGCGGATGGTTCTTATAAGGTAACATTGCAAGAAACCTGGAACCATGGAACCACATCAACAACTCTAAGATCTTATACATTTACCAAAGGTCCGAATGAAGACCATCAAACACCAGCAGATGATGCCGATTTTAAGAGTATTAAAATTGATTGGGTACCAGGTGGAAGCGCAAGCGTTGATGGTTTAGCTACAGACTTCAATGTTGATGTGTATCCCAACCCAAGCACAGGTATTTTTAATGTTGATTATAACCAATCAGGCACACTTAAAGTACTTGATGCAACAGGCAAATTGGTACATGAAGAACTCTTGGAAACTAATGCTGCTGCAACAAAGAGCATTGATTTATCGGCTTTCGAAAATGGCATGTATACCATACAAATTTTAAATGGAGAACAAGTTTCGAATTTTAAAATTGCTTTGTTAAAATAGCATTATTTTATTTCCGTTATCAAGGCGTTAATCAAGGGGGTTTCATATACTTTGAACCCATCTTTAGAGCCATTATCAGCATAAATTAGATAGGCTTGTAACTCTGGGTGAAGCATTAAAAATGCAATGGCCATATCTAAACCCATAACCAATATACCAGTCGCATACGCATCAGATGAAATGCAATCTTTGGCAAAAACAGAGGCGCTCAACAAATTGTTTTTTGCCGGATAACCTGTTTTGGGGTCGATGTGGTGGGCATACCGTTCACCATTTTCAATAAAGAATTTTCTATAATTGCCAGAGGTGGCTAAGGCCATGTTATCGAGCGTGGCGATGGCCCGAATTGGATTTGTTGAGTCGTGGTTATCAATGGGCTTTTCGATGCCAATTTTCCAGAATTCACCACTTGGTTTTTGACCATGGGCAGCTACTTCGCCACCGATTTCGACCACATAAGCTTGCACATTTCGCGACCTCAAAAATGCGGCAATTACATCGACAGAATAACCTTGTGCAAACGCATTAAAGTCTAAGCGTACCCGTTTGTCTTTTTTGATGATTTTGCCATCTTTTAAATCGATTAACTGAAAGCCAACAAATTTCTTAATACTATCAATTTTTGATGTGTCTAGGCTTTTATTGCTTAATGGTCCGAAGCCCCAAAGATTGACCAATGGAAATATGGTTGGGTCGAAAGCACCATCTGTATTTTTCCATACTTCTTTGGCCTTGTTAAAACACATAGTAAAGTATTGGTCAACGATAACATTGGGAACATTATTATTAATTTTTGAAATAATTGAATTGGGGTTGTAGGTTGAAACCGATAAATCAAAATTATGTAGGATGGTTTCTATTTCAGGTTGAAAGTCGCGCTCCAGTGTATCGATATAAGTAATATGATAGGTGGTGCCTTGTGTGTAGCCCTCGATACGAACGGTGCTGTCTTGGCCCAATAAACTAGGCGAGTAGAGTATGAATGTGCTTAATAAAAGATGAGCTATTAACCGAAAGGGCAACATGATGAAGCGCAAATTTAAGGTAAACGCAATCCAAAAAATAGTTCATTCAGAAAGGTGGAGTTCCTTTATTTTTTTGTAACCGCTAAGCCAGCCATTTTCCAACTGCTTATACCACCCGCTAATTCATAAATTTCTTTGAATCCTAAGGTATTCATTTTTGCAACCGCAGCAGCGCTTCTACCGCCACTATGACAATAGATAAAAACGGGTTTAGATTTGTCTAATAGTAAAACTTGTGATTCAAAAGTAGTAGCATACCAATCGCAGTTAATGGCCTTTTCGATATGACCATCATTAAATTCAGCCGGTGTGCGAATGTCTAATAGCGGTGCATTGGGAAGGGTTTTAATTTTTTCTGCAAAAACCTTTGCGACCATTTTAAAAGCATTGGATGTATTTTGAGCTAATAGAAAGCTCGAAACGATGAATGCAAATATTATAAGGGTGATTGTTGTTTTTTTCAAAATGATATTATTTATGACAACAAAGATATTAATGAAGATAACTACTGACAGTTACTTTTGTTACATTAAATTTATTTAAGAAATCATGTTTAAGTAGTTTAAGGAAGAAGTCTATCTTGTGGCAGAGTCCGCACAAAGCTGCGGACACGCCACAGGACAACAAAAACTAAAAATCCCGCTTTAGGCGGGATTTGAGTTTTTGTTGTAGTCTCGAGCAGAATCGAACTGCTATCAAATGTTTAGGAAACATCTATTCTATCCGTTGAACTACGAGACCATTTTTTGATACTTTAGGAAACATCTATTCCATCTATCTGAAGGATCCAGTAAGCAGCTGCGAAGATAATAAAGTTAAAGAAGAATACGAATGATTATTCAATGCGTAGCAATTCGGAATTGTTCTAAGTAAATATTATTTTTTATTTTAAATTAATATCGTAATATTGCAATATACAAATACAACTATGGGCGCCTCTAAAACAGATCATTTCACAAAAAAACAAAACGAATTGGCCAATCAATTGAAGGCCATGGCCCACCCTGCACGTATTGCCATTATTGAGTTTTTGTTAAAAACAGAAGGCTGTATCTGCAGCGATATTGTTAATGAATTGCCTTTGGCTCAGCCAACGGTTTCTCAGCATTTGAAGGAATTGAAAAATGCGGGCATCATCAAAGGCAGCATTGAAGGCAATGCTATTTGTTATTGTTTAGAAGAAAAAGCGATAGCCAATATACAATCCTATTTTGGACTATTGTCCAATAAAATCAGTCAACAAAAATCAAAGGCAGAATGCTGCTAATCCAATTAAACTTTAAATAAATAATTATATGAAACTTTCTGAAATCAAATCAACCTTAGCAACAGCAGAAGCTGTTAATTTTATACTTGAAAATGGCACAAAAGTACCTGATCATTTTCATGTCACCGAAGTAGGTGTTATTACGAAACATTTTATCGATTGTGGTGGCACCGTTAGAGACGAAAAGGTAGCCAATTTTCAATTGTGGAATGCCAATGATACAGACCACCGCTTGAAGCCACAAAAATTGCTGAATATTATTGCGCTTTCTGAAAAGGTTTTGGGTATCGAAGACTTAGAGGTTGAGGTAGAATACCAAGCGGATACCATTGGTAAATATGGTATACGTTTTAATGGACAAGATTTTGTTTTAACGAATAAACAAACCGATTGTTTGGCTTCTGATAGTTGTGGGATACCAGCTGAAAAGCGCAAAATTAAATTAGTTGAATTAACCCCAGAGGCAAATTGCTGCACGCCAGGAGGAGGCTGTTGTTAGTTTATGGCAGAAATAAATAATGTGCCAACAATTGAGCGCAAAAGGTTAGGATTTTTGGATAGATACTTAACAGTATGGATTTTTTCAGCCATGTTAATTGGCGTGGGCATCGGTTATTTTATTCCTTCTACTTCCGGCTTTATTGATGGTTTGTCGAGTGGAACCACTAATATCCCAATTGCCATAGGCTTAATTTTAATGATGTACCCACCATTGGCCAAGGTTCGCTATGAGAAAATTCCTCAAATTTTTAAGAACTTCAAATTGGTGTTGATGTCTATCGTTATTACTTGGATAATTGCGCCTTTTTTTATGTTTTTATTGGCCTATTTCTTCCTGCAAGATTATCCCCATTATTTTACAGGACTCATACTAATTGGCATAGCACCGTGTATTGCCATGGTGATTGTTTGGAATGAATTGGCTGGAGGTAATAGAGAGTATATTGCAGGACTCATCGGTTTAAATAGCGTTTTGCAAGTTTTACTTTATTCAGGTTATGCCTATTTCTATTTAACAGTTATGCCCCAACTCTTTGGCATGAAAGGGTTTGTAATTTCAATTACCATTGCACAAATATCGCAATCTGTT
>CAJBKH010000144.1 GCA_903953615.1 uncultured Bacteroidota bacterium | reverse complement strand
AGAAAGAAGGCTTCCATTTTTCGCCTAATTTTATTTGAGCGGTATCTACTAAAACACACCCTTGAATAGTGGTTACGTTTAATATAACATTATATTTTCCCCTTTTGTAAAAAGTGCGTGTCGGTTGTTTAATGGTGTATTTGGCATTGGTATCGTTAAAGGTCCAATTGTAGGATTTTACTTGTTGAAACAATTTCTCGGTAATATCAAATTTTACAGTTTTGGGAATACAACCAGTTACACTATCGGGAATGATGTCCACCTTTTGGTCGGCAATATGGAGCAAATAGGGAAAGGTATCTTCAATATAACAACCATTGACATCCGTGGCTCTGTAGGTTAATGGAAAGGCTTTTTTAATGGTGTAGGTATGTGTAATTGACGATTGTCCACCTGCTAATGTAACAATCGGAGTCTTATCACCCCAATTCCAAAGGCTATTGGCAAGTGAGGCCCCACTGATTCTAGCAGTAATGGTAGAAGGTAGTCGGCAACCCACAGTATCATCAACCGTTACATTCACTTGCGGTTGTTTTTTAATAACAATTGTTTTTGTTATACTCTCCACACATGCACCATTCGTAATGGTTAACTTAATTGTGAACGTACCATCAGTGGTAAATTTATGTGTCGGATTTTTAGATTTATCTAATGCACTGCCATCACCAAAGTCCCACTCGTATTGGTTAGTAGAAGGCGCTGGGTTGGAAGTATTGTTAAAAGTAAGGTCGGTATTTTGACAGAAATTGCCCGCAGGAAATGAAAAATCGGGTTTCATTTTTTGCACTACGATGGGTCCTTTGGTAAGCTCAGCGTCGCAACCATTGGCAGCAGTGGCCTTAAGCGTAACAGAGACATTACCCATGGATGTAATATCGAAGAAAAAATCTTTAGTAGTAGCCGAATTCCCGTTGGTAGAACTCCAATTGTAACTTGTAGTCCCTGTGCTGCTATTAAGGGCGGTAACTTTAACAGGCACCGAACAGCTATAGAGGGTGCTTAACACAAAATTCAATTTTGGTTTGGGCTTAATGCGTATGTATTTAATTTTTGTCTCTAAACTTTTACAACCGTAGCCATCCACTATGGTTAATCCAATGGTAAAAAAATTATCGTAGGTATAGGCGTGTTGAGAGTTTTGACTATTGGTTAGTGCACCATCCCCATAATCCCAGGTCCATTTAACAATGGCGGTATCGGCTTTTGTAGAAAGGTCTTTAAAATTCAATAAGTCGCCCACACAGCCCACTGTATCTGCGGTAAACTCTGCCGTTGGATTTCTGAAAACACGAATGGGGTTAAAGGTTTTGGAGGCTTTAGCACCACTTGCATCCCAAACGGTAAGGGTTACTGCGAAATTGCCCGATTTATAATAAATAGCCGATGGATTGAGCAAAGTTGATTTATTGCCATTGCCAAAATCCCATTCATATTTGGTGGGACTGCCTGTACTTTTATTTGTAAATGATACTGTTAAAGGTACACACCCCTGCTTGACAGACAAGGTAAAGTCTGCCACTGGCGCTGCTTGAAGGGCATAAAAACAACTAAAAAAGCATACAAAAAAGGAGAAACGCTTTAGCAAAATCGTGCTATTTTAAAGTAGACACAAATATAAGTCAGTTGGTTGCCTTAGGAAAATATATTTTATTAAAATACGAATTTTTATTCTAAAAATCTTTGTTTCTTTGCAGTGCCTTGAATAAAGTCATCATATTTTCAGCTCCTTCTGGCAGCGGTAAAACCACTGTTGTGAACCATTTATTAAAAACCATTCCTGAACTTGGTTTTTCTGTTTCGGCTACCACACGTAAACCGCGTGAGAATGAAGTAGACGGCAGGGAGTACCATTTTTTAGAAGTGGCTGATTTCGAAAACAAAATTGAAAATGGCGCTTTTCTAGAGCACGAAGAAGTCTACAAAGGCATATTCTACGGCACTTTGAACAGTGAAATTGAACGCTTGTGGAGCGAAGGTAAAACAGTGGTATTCGACGTAGATGTAGTGGGTGGTTTGAATATTAAGAAAAAATTTGGAGAACAAGCTTTGTCGGTATTTCTCCGTCCGCCTAGCATTGATATTTTAATGGAGCGCTTGCGCAAAAGAAGCACAGAGGTTGAACACCAATTGCAAATGCGAATTGAAAAAGCGCAGTTTGAATTGCAATTTGAACAACAATACGACAAGGTTTTAATCAATGACAAATTAGAAGACACCTTGCTAAAAGCCGAAGAAATTGTAAGAAATTTTATCGCCTCATGAAAACTGGGTTGTTCTTTGGCTCCTTTAATCCCATACATATTGGGCATTTGATTATTTCACAGTATATGTTAAATGAAGCTAAACTAGACCAAATAAAATTTGTAGTTTCTCCCCCACAATCCGCTGAAAGAAAAAGCCGACTTACTAGACCAATCGCAACGTTTAGAAATGGTAAAGCAATCGATTGCAGACAATCCGAATTTTTTAATAGAGGACATTGAATTTACATTACCCCAACCCTCCTATACGGTAAATACATTAGAGGCATTAAAAGAAAAATATCCCAATGAGACCTTTTCAATTGTAATGGGAAGTGATAGTTTAGCGGGTATTCACCTTTGGAAAAACTTTGAAACCATTTTAAATTATCCAATTCTGATTTACAAACGCGATAAGGATTTTATAAATCCTTATACACACAAATCTAATATTTGTGTTTTTGACAGTCCAATTTTAAATATTTCGGCAACTAAAATACGACAGATGTTAGCTCAGAATCAATCGGTAAAGTATTTAGTACGCGATGAAATTTTAAGTGTTCTAAAAAAAGAATTATAATTGTACCATGTCTTTAGGATTTAAAGTGAAAACAATGGCCGAATATGCGGCCGAGGGAAAAGCCCCAGAAGTATTATTTTATGTGGGTTGTGCAGGCAGTTTTGATGAGAGGGCTCAGAAAATAACGAAGGCATTTGCAAAAATTTTGAACCATTGCGAAATTGATTTTGGTATACTTGGCAAAGAAGAAGGTTGCACGGGTGATCCTGCAAAGCGTGCGGGTAACGAATTTTTATTTCAAATGCAAGCCATGAATAACATTGCTGTTATGAATGGTTATGGCATTAAACATATTGTTACTACATGTCCGCATTGTTTCAATACCCTAAAAAACGAGTACCCATCCTTGGGTGGTAATTACGATGTAGTGCACCATACCCAATTCCTTCAAAACCTTATCAATACTGGTAAATTGAAAGTTGAAGGTGGTGCATTTAAAGGAAAAAAAATAACTTATCACGATAGTTGTTATTTAGGTCGTGCCAATGGCGAATACTTAGCACCACGTGCTGTTTTAGAAATTCTGGATGCCGAGTTGGTTGAAATGAAACGCTGCAAAGCCAATGGTTTTTGCTGTGGTGCTGGTGGTGCTCAGATGTTTAAAGAAGCCGAAAAAGGCAATAAGGAAGTTAACATCGAGCGTACTGAAGAAGCCCTAGAAACAGGTGCTAGCATCATTGCTTCAAATTGTCCGTTTTGCATGACCATGATGAGTGATGGCGTTAAAAATAAAAACCAAGAAGGCGAAGTTGAAGTGCTTGACTTGGCTGAATTAGTAGCCAGAGCAAAAGATCTTATATAATCTTTATCCTTTTATTGACTGCTTAAAAAAGCAAGCGTATCAATGTTATCTGCATAGTGCCATAGTGCTGGCGACTGTGAGGCACCAAAAGGCAATGCCCCTTTTACAGCAGGATGTTGGCTCACAATGCATTGTAATTGTTGGCTATTTTCTGCTATGTAATTTACAATCTCAGTTTCATTATCATAGTAGTGATAATTTAGTGTTGCTAAGGGTGCACCTAGGGCCTCTTTTTCCTGAAAGATCATAAAGCCATTGTCATAATGTTTGGTTAAATTCATCAACAAAATGGATTTATGGTACATGTAATTGTTATAGAACTTATGGTGGTGCACATGGTCAATGTATTTATCTAATGCAGTATAAAAGGCATGTAAATCCATCGTCCTTGGCATTAGAACATGGGTCACATTGCGACAGCCCAAACCATAATACAAATAAATATCATCTGCTAAAGCTTCTAGTTCCTCCTTCGTTTCCTTGCCTGTCAACACCGCGATTGAAGTTCTATTTTTTCTTATCAAAGTTTTTTTATCTCTAAAATAATAATCGAAATAGCGGGCCGAATTATCACTTCCGGTCGCTATGACCATATCCGCTGAATTTAACCTTTCCACTAGCTCAATTCTTTCGGCATAAAGTGGATTTATCTCATTCAAACTTGAAATGACATATTTCATTAAAATTTCATCATTCGATGATAATTTTACCAAAGCTTTATGACCTGTGGCTAAAACAGAAATCAAATCATGTAGGCCTACCAGAGGAATATTGCCGGCCATAATAATACCAACCTTTTTCATTTCATTATTTGGTGCAATTGCATTCAACCATGTTTTAATATCAGTTTCATTGAGGGCTTTGGCCCAATTATTTGCAGCCAGTTTTACAAATTGGGGACTAAACCATTGATTGTGTATTTGGGCCGAATGAACGATAGACTCAGGCAATTCACTTAATTTATGACCAAGTAATTGCAGGTCTTTGATGTATTGATTTGTATCCAAAATTTAAAGTAACAAAAATACGCTCTTTTCGTTTAAATGAACATATGCTTGAAGGTGATTCTATCAATTTTAAAAACAAGTCGCACGAATAACAATGAATAGTAAAAATAAAAATAAAAAAATCTGTAAGTTTGAAGCGATGAAATTATCTATCCGCCTTTTACTTTTATTAACGCTCTTTAGTGTAAGTTCATATGCACAGACAGGCTTTAGATTTGGGCCATCTATTGGCTATATTGCTTCTAAACCAAAAGTAATTGACACCATACCTAACAATTATTTCATACGTTTCAAATCTGGTTTCAATGTTGGCGTGATGGCTTATTATGGATTTAGTGACAGATTTGGAATGTCTTTGACCGCCAATTATACATCAAAGGGCTACCGTTTATTTAATGACAGCATAAATAACAGTGTTGAACTCAAACACAATCAATCGTTAATTGAAATTCCAATTAACTTTATTTTAAAACAACGCCTAAATTCTGTTTCAAATATTCGAGAAAATATTGGCTTTACACTTACTAATTTAATTTCTACAACCGAAAAAGAAATTAAAAGTGACAATGGTAATTTTAGAATCAAAGAGACGACTAAAACGACCTTTTACCCAATGTTAAATATTGGCTTAGAAGTAAGCCATGAAGCAAAGAATAACAATGTTTTTGTATTTGGTGCTTTTTTAAAACAAGGTTTTAGCAACAACTCTAACCTTGCAATTTTTAACAACAAAACGAGCAATACACCCCTGTTTAACCTAGGATTTAAAGGCAGCTATATTGGCATATCTCTAAGTTACCTTTTCAATCTTAGTAACCTCAAAAAACAAGAAGAATTTTTCTATTAAAAGTCGCTTGTTCGAACAAAAGCTTAGTCATAAAAAAAACACCACATTAGATGTGGTGTTTTTTTTATGTATCAAATGTTGTTGGCTATGACTTTGATTAAAGAATCAACATGGCATCACCATAACATAAGAAATTGTATTTTTTCTTAATACCTTCCTTGTAGGCTTCCATCATAAATTCATAATCACCAAAAGCGGCTGACATCATTAACAAGGTACTTTCAGGACTGTGGAAATTTGTGATAAAGGTATTGGCAATGGCAAAATTATGTGGTGGAAAAATGAATTTATCAGTCCAGCCTCTGCTTGGATTTAATAAGCCAGTTGAAGAAACCGAACTCTCTAAAGCACGCATCACACTAGAACCAACTGCTACAATTCGTTTTTTATTCTCTTTTGCGGTGTTAACAATATTGGCAGTTAATTCTGGAATATTGTAACTCTCTGAATCCATTTTATGTTTTGTAAGATCTTCTACTTCTACATCTCTAAAAGTTCCTAAACCTAAATGCAATGTTACATCAGCGAATTTTATTCCTTTAATATCAAGGCGCATCATCAACTCTCTACTAAAGTGCAGTCCGGCAGTTGGTGGCGCGATAGCGCCCTCTTCGACAGCAAAAATGGTTTGATAGCGCTCTTCATCTTCCTTTTTTACAGGTCTGTCAATGTATTTAGGAATTGGTGTTTCACCTAATTTTCTAACAATTTTATTGAACTCCTCTTTATCGCCATCGAATAAAAAGCGAATGGTTCTTCCACGGCTCGTTGTATTATCTACAACCTCTGCTACTAAATCATCATCGCCAAAATACAATTTATTTCCTACGCGTATTTTTCTGGCTGGATCAACTAATACATCCCACAATTTTAATTCTTCGTTCAGTTCTCTTAAAAGAAAAACTTCAATTTTAGCACCTGTTTTTTCTTTGTTACCATACATTCTGGCAGGAAATACTTTGGTATTATTCATTACGAAGACATCATCTTCTTCAAAAATCTCAAGAATGTCCTTGAATTTTTTGTGTTGAATGGTTCTGTTCTTTCTATCAACCACCATTAATTTACACTCATCACGTTGTTTAGAAGGATCTTGAGCAATTAAATTGGGTGGTAATTCAAACTGGAATTTTGATAATTTCATCTAGTGTATAATATGGGTAAAAAAGGGTGCAAAATTAATATAAAATAAGCATAAATGCAAATGGGTACTTCTAAGCCGATTTCTAATAAAATGTGCGCCTTTAACTTATTTTTACTTTTTGGCATAAACATTGTTTATTTGTAAACATGAGATTATTTTTACTTTCACTCCTCGCTTTTACTTGTGCTATTAATGCCAATGCAAATGACAGTACCAAACAAAAACAAACTTTACCCTCAGTTGAAGTAAAGACAATGGATGGTAAAACTGTCAATATTCAAGATTATGGCAAAACAGGTAAAATTACCATTATCTCTTTTTGGGCTACTTGGTGTGGACCGTGTATTAAAGAACTTGATAACATTCTTGATGTTTATGACGAATGGCAAACCAAATACGGTTGTGAACTGGTAGCGGTGACAATTGATGATTCCAGAAATATACCAAAAGTTAAACCATTTGTGAATGGTAAAGGTTGGCCTTATACAATTTTAACAGATGAGAACAAAGACCTTGCAAGGGCAATGAATGTCAACAACCCTCCTCAGGTTATTCTTATCGATCAACTAGGCAATATAGTGTATGTGCACAATGGCTATACCGAAGGCAGTGAATTAGAATTGGAAGAGCAGATTAAAAAACTAATTAAATAGTTTCACCGCCGGCAATGCGGTGTAAGATACCATCGTGCAAATCGTACACCCAACCGTGAACAATGATTGAAGGATTGGCCTGTATTAGTTCACTAGATTGAATTTTGTGCACACCTGCTTGCACATTTAATTCTACCATTTTTTTCAATCGGTCCTCCTCGTTTATTATGCCATCAACTTCGGAGGCATGCTTGGCATGTACATCCTTAATTTTTTTCAACCAAACATCCATGTTACCAAAACTATCATTGCTCATGGCTGCCTTGATACCACCACACCCATAGTGACCACAGACAATAATATGTTTTACTTTTAGGTATTCAACAGCATATTGCATGACACTCATTAAATTGATATCATGTAAGTCGACCACATTGGCAATGTTTCTATGAACAAACATTTCACCTGGCTCGGTGTTGGTAATTTCATTGGCAGGTACACGGCTATCGGAACAACCAATCCATAAAAAATCAGGTTCTTGAATTAAGGCCAATTTATTAAAATACTCCCTATCCATATTGGTTTTATCGGCCGCCCAGGCTTTGTTTTCTAAAAATATTTTACTGATAATTTCCATTTATACTGCTCTAAAAAGTGAATGAGGTTTGGTGGCGCTTGTTTTAACTGTAATTCTTATACCGCGATTCGGGGCGGCTTCAATAAAATCATCAACAGCTTCTATAATATCAATGTCAACAAAATCTGACTTTGTTGAATCAATTAGCAGTTTTGAATTATCTGGAACAGAATTCAAAAGTTTTTTAATGTTTTTCTTATTTAAAAAGGAAACATCCTTGTTGAATCGCAATAAGTAATTGCCATGGTCTTCGTATAACATGACTGATGTTTTATAGTTACTTACCAAAATAAAGCATAAGCTAACCAGAATACCTACAATTACACCAATTAATAAATCTGTTAACAAGATGGCTACGATGGTAATGATAAACGGCAAGAAACGATTGAACTTTTTCTTGAATTCATCTTTGAAAATTTTGGGTTTTGAAAGCTTGTACCCTACATGAATAAGGATAGCTGCGAGTGCCGCCTTTGGAATAAGGTTAATAAAAGGTGTTAGGACTAAGACGCTTAGCAATAAAAACACACCATGTAAAATGGCCGACAATTTTGTTTTTGAGCCTGCATTTACATTGGCAGATGTACGAACGATTACTGATGTTATTGGAAGGCCTCCTAAAAAACCACTTGCAACGTTGCCAATACCTTGTGCAAACAACTCGCGATTGGCTGGTGTAATGCGTTTATCAGGATCAATTTTATCACCTGCTTGAATACTTAATAAGGTTTCAATACTTGCAACAAAAGCGATAGTAATGGCAAGCTTCCAAACCATT
>CAJBKH010000143.1 GCA_903953615.1 uncultured Bacteroidota bacterium | reverse complement strand
GAAGTAATGGAAGGTGCTATGATACGTGGCCCCTTTGCATTGTGCGAACATGCGAGTGTGAAAATGGGTGCTAAAATTTATACAGGCACTACCATCGGACCGCACAGCAAGGTGGGTGGCGAGGTAAGCAACTCTGTAATTTTTGGCTACTCGAACAAAGGACATGATGGCTTTTTAGGCAATTCTGTTTTAGGTGAATGGTGCAACTTAGGTGCCGACACCAACAATAGCAACCTTAAAAACAATTACGAAGACGTTAAATTGTGGAATTATGTGACCCAAAATTTTGAACGCACAGGCTTACAATTTTGTGGTTTAATGATGGGCGACCATAGCAAATGTGGCATCAATACCATGTTCAATACCGGCACAGTGGTAGGCGTTTCGGCCAATATTTTTGGCTCGGGCTTTCCGCGCAACTTCGTGCCTTCTTTCAGTTGGGGCGGAGCTTCTGGCTTCGAAACCTACTTGCCAAAGAAAGCCTTTCAAACAGCCGAAAAAGTAATGCAAAGAAGAGGTTTAAGTTTAAGCGAAATTGACAAAACCATTTTAGAAACTATATTTGCAAAAGAAAATAATTACAGAACCTGGGAAAAATAAACTTATGACGAATAGAAAAAAAATAGCCGCTGGCAATTGGAAAATGCACAAAACCTTCGCTGAAGGTCAAGGATTGGCACAGGAAATCAGAACCATGGCCGACACCGAATTAATGAACGATGCACAACTTTTAATCTTTCCGCCTTACATTCATTTACAAGGCTTAGCAAAACAATTAGAAGGTTCTAAAATTGGTATCGGTGCTCAAAACATCAATCAATTTGAACAAGGCGCCTATACTGGCGAAGTATCTGCTAGCATGTTAACTTCTATTGGCATACGCTATACTTTGGTGGGCCATAGCGAACGCAGACAATATTACAACGAAACCAATGATAGCTGCGCTGCAAAAATTGTCATCGCATTAAAACATACTATCATTCCTGTTTACTGCATTGGCGAAACTTTAACAGAACGCGAAACCAATCAACATTTCTCAATTGTGGAAGATCAATTAAATGCATTGAAAGGCTTAAGTCAAGAAGATATTGCGAAATGTATTATTGCTTACGAACCCGTTTGGGCCATTGGCACAGGCGTTACTGCTTCATCCGATCAAGCAAACGAAATGCACAAACACATCCGTGTTGTATTGACCAGATTATTTGATGAGAACATTGCACAAAGTATTTCTATTTTGTATGGTGGCAGTGTGAAACCAGATAACGCAAAAGAACTTTTCTCCCAATCTGATATTGATGGTGCCTTAATTGGTGGAGCGGCTTTGGCTTCTCGCGATTTTATCAATATTGCAAAATCATTTTAAGGTTTGCCCACTTTCCCAAACATCAAAGACCTCAAGCATTTTGAAGTGGTGTTCTTCGATTTGGACAACACCCTTTATGCTTATGATCCTGCCCATAAAGCAGCCTTAGAAGCCACCTTAATTAAGTTTGCTTACGAGCATGATATTGACATGGACACCGCGAATAATTTATACCGCGAAGCCCGCAAAGTCATTAATCACCGCTTGCATGGTCAAGCTGCTTCGCACAGCCGTTTGTTGTATTTCAAAGAAATGATTCAAGCACTGAATCACCATACGCGCTTTTCGGATGCACTGCAATTTGAAAAAATATATTGGCAGCATTTTTTAACAGAAATGCAAATTTTCCCTGAGGCCCTTAAACTCATTAAACAACTCAGTAAGCGCGGCATTGCTTTGGGTATTATAACAGATTTAACCACACAAATTCAATTGCAGAAAATGAAAAAACTGAAATTGGAATCCTACTTCAAACATCTGATTACATCAGAAGAAGTGGGCGTTGAAAAACCACATTCTTCTATTTTTTATCACGCCTTAAATTTATTTGATGTCAAAGGCGAAACCTGCGCCATGATTGGCGACAATACCAAAACCGACCAAGGGGCCGAACAAGTCGGCATGCAGTTTTTCTTAGTATAAAAGTTTCGCTTATGACCATCCCATCGCTTAGTGCCTACGACAAATTAATTCATTATTTTGAGCAACGCACCCAGTTAAGCGATGCTGACAAGGACCTTATAAAGGCTAGTTACAAACCAAAGAAATTAAAGAAAAAAGAACTCCTGTTTCGCCAAGGCGAAATTTGTAAATACGAAGGCTTTGTAGCCACGGGTTCTTTCCGTTTGTTTTACATTGATGACAAAGGCCTTGAGCATGTACTCTATTTTGCTTTTGAAAATTGGTGGGTGGGCGATATGGCTTCGTTCTATGAACACGAACCTTCTGCATTGAATGTGCAAGCTTTACAAGACAGCGAATTGTTGGTGATTGATGAAATACAAAAAGATCTCTTATACGAAAAAGTGCCCAGCCTCGAAAAAGTATTCCGTCAAATGACCCAAAAGCATTTAACGGTTTTGCAAAAACGCTTTTTAGTGACAGTGAGTGCCAATGCCGAAGCGCGCTTCAATGAACTGTTAGAGCGTTGCCCAACCATAGAGCAAATGGTACCTCAACACCAAATCGCTTCCTACTTGGGTATATTGCCTGAGTCTTTAAGCCGCATGAAAAAACAAATTGCAAAAAGGGAAAGAATGCAGTAGGCATGTGATTAATCACATGCCTACTGCATTATAATATCTTAACCTACATCAAGGAAACACCCCTGCCCTTTCCACTAAATTTGCTCCCGTTAAACAATTTAAAAAATAATTAATATGAGTACAACTTCATAAACAACTACCAAATGGGCAGTTGACAGCATGCACAGCGAAATCGATTTTAAAGTAAAACATATGATGATCACCAACGTGAATGGATCATTTGGTGCATACACCATTACTGCAGAAACCAATGGCGACGATTTAAACAATGCTAACATTCAATTCTCAGCAAAAGTTGATTCAATCAACACAGGTGTTGCCGACAGAGATGCACACTTAAAATCAGACGATTTCTTCAACGCTGAAGCCTTCCCTGAAATTAATTTCAAAAGCACTTCTTTCACTAAAAAAGACGATAAAAATTTTGAGTTAGTAGGCGATCTTACCATTCGTGACATTACAAGAAGCGAAAAATTAAATGTTGAATTTAACGGTTTAGTAGTTGATCCTTATGGCCAAGTTAAAACCGGTTTTGTTGTAGAAG
>CAJBKH010000142.1 GCA_903953615.1 uncultured Bacteroidota bacterium | reverse complement strand
TTATTGTATTACCGCTAACGTTTTGCAGATTTGCGATGGGCGGGATTTTTACCACTGAACTTTATGCGGAGCACAAAACTTTTGGCTACCACAAAACTGTCTGCGGAGCACGAAACCCCGCCTATTGCAAATGTGCTGTTAGCGGTTCGGGCTTCTTGTCCTACGTTTATATTTCGTCTAATTGTCAGCACGTTTGTAATGAAGTTGAGTTAGTCCTTTGTCAAATGATTTTACAGATACAAGTTCCAATTTTTTCTCAGGTCTGCCGTCCTTAAAAAGTTTTGTCCCATTACCAACTAATATTGGAATAACCGAAATAATAAACTCGTCAATAAGGTCGTCTTTTAGAAGTTCATTTACTATTTCTGCTCCACCGTCACAAAATATATTTTTACCGTTTTCCGATTTAAGTTTGTCAACAAGTGATTTAAGGTCGTCCGTGTAAAATTTTACTGAACCGATATTTGGTCTTGGTGTTCGTGTAATGATGTAAGCATCTTTGTCAGCGTGAGGAAAGTCAAAACCCATAGAAATTACTTTGTCGTAGGTTTTGCGTCCAACAATTACTGCGTCCACAGTTTTTACGAAGTCTGCATACCCATAGTCTTGTCCTTCTTGTTCTACAATTGAAAGAAATCCAAGGTCGTCATTTGGTTTAGCAATGTAACCGTCCAAACTTGTTGCGATGTATAAAATTACTTTTCTATTCGTTGTCATTTTGTTATGTTAATAGTCTGTTGTTGTGTCGTCATAGCCTGACCGCTAACTGTCTTATACCCGCTATAAACTTTCGCCTATCCTCCCAAAAGTGGGAGTATAAGCGCTATTTGATGGCGTTTTATTGATAACAAACATAGGGAATTTTATTTTCTAGTTCTTAAAAAAGTAATGCACTAAAAATTAACTTTTTAATACTAGAAAACAAGCATGTGTTGAATTTGAAAAACATACCATGTGGTATGTTTTTTTATAATGCTATATGCTAATGTCTAATGTATTTTATCTCTAAAACCTTTGCGTTTTTACCCAATGCCCTTTTCTTTTTTCATATAAATCTTTCCCGCCAGTACTCCCCATATTGCAATTGCAGTCTTCACTAAATTCAATGATCACTTTCTTTCTGTCTTTTGAAATCAAAGGGAAGGAGAGGTGGTAAACAATGTCTTTGGTGCAATTCGAATCAATGAAGCTGCTGTATTGCTGCGTACTTCTGCGGGGCGACCAATGCAAGGCATTCGGTAAAATGGTTTTGTCTTTGAACAAGGCTTTTTGCTGATTGATAAATGTTATATCATCTGCATTAAAAACAGATTTGTACTCCTCTTTCCATGGCATGTCTTTCAACTTCCAACACACCACATCTAAATGCAAACTATCATCGGCCACAATTTCATTGATGATTCCGTAAAGCTCTTGTTCAGTCAAGTTGCCGGTCGACTGACAAGCACTGAAAAAAACACTCGCGCTAATAGCAAATAGGGAAGGGTAGAGGAATTTTGAAAAGTAATTCATGAACAAATACAGTGTTCAAATTTAAAGGGTTTGTTTGGAAAGTAAAATGCAGAAAATTATTTCGCACGCATTTTATTGCCCTTGGCTTCGTGGGTTACTTCTGCCAAACCCAGTGCTTCCATTAGTGGTGGTATGTACATGCCAAAGCGACCGCGCAAGCCTTTTTTTAAGCCATACCAGCCGCCTACAGGATTGCTTTCCGAACGGCCCCAAGCTTCTACAGTGCCTTCCTTCGCAGGTTTTTGTTCATCGGCCGAGCCTAGCTCCATCCAATCGTTGTGTTGTTTCAATAGTTGGTGCAAATCGTTTAAGCAATTCATGTTGTAATGCAAGACCGTTTTGCCAACGGTGCAAACTAGAATGTCTTGTCCATCTTTTACATCGGCATGCATGGTGTATTCGCTCGATAGTGGAGGCGTTTTTAATACCATGGGTTGTTCTTTGGTTCCTATTTTGTATGTCATATTTTGTATGTATTTATGGGCGATAAAACATTTAATGTTTCTTAATTATTACCACGCCTACAATGATGAGCACCACGCCAATAATTTTATATACATTAATAGCCGAAGCCTGGGCCACTAAAATATTAAAATGCTCGAGCAGCAAAGAAATAATTAATTGCCCTGCAATGATGAGTCCGAAGGTTAAGCCTGGTCCCAAATGCGGAAACGCCAATACCACCACCGACACATAAAAAGCACCTAACAAACCACCCAGCCAAACATGCATGGGTGTGGCTTTTAAACCCGCCATCGATACTTGTTGTTGGGTGATGAGTATGTATAAAATTAAACCGACCAATCCCACCACAAAAGAAATCATAGAAGCATGAATGGCACTGCCACCAGCTTTGCCCAATTTGGCATTAAGCCCAGCTTGTATGGGCAATACAGCACCAGCCACAAAGGCCATTAGGATCCATAAATTTTTTGACATATTTTAATAATCTACTTTTATAATTTTAAGGGTTTGAATTCCAATTTGCAAAAAATAAACATTGGCGACTAGGTTAGAGACATTGATGGTATTGGTCTGTTGACCAATCTCACCTTGTGAAATAATTTGTCCCATGCTATTCATTATTCGATAGGATTGAATGTCTGCTTTCAAACCTTTTATTTCAATGTTGCCATTGCTTGGATTTGGGTAGGCACTCAATACGGTTTTATTTTTTATTAAGGCCTTGTTGCCAAGTGTTTGGCAACCTATTTTGCCATGGATAGAATATTGCGAAACAAAGTTCCAAATGGCTTGAGAGGCATTGAAGTCTTGGTTGGTGCCTGCACCTGCACTGCCTGCGGTGCCGGGCCAAGTGTGTTTGCCATTGATGATTTTATAATGCAAAAGGGCATTGCAAAAAAGACCAGAATCATTCAAAATGGTTTTTACTTTACAAGCATCTGCTAGGTTGGTGTCGGGTAGCGAATCTATAATAACAGACCGACTGGTCTGATTAATATTGTTCCAATAGGCAAGGGTACTATCAATGGGCAATGAAAACGATTCGCCCATGTAGCGAATCACTGGGTCGGCAGTGCCATGGATTTGAATGGTAGGCATAGGGTGATTCGGGTTGCAATTGGCATAGGTTTCGGGCGTCATCGATCCGCAAACAGAACCGATGGCGGCAATTTTTTCGCCCATTTGACAAGCCAATTCGAAACTAAAAAAACCACCATTAGAAAAGCCGGTGCTATAAATTCTTGTGGTGTCAATTTGATAGAACGTTTTGAGTGTATCAATCATGGCCCTAGTAAAACCGATGTCATTGGCCGTGCTGCCGAGGGTCCACCCACCCACATTCCAATGGGTAATATTGTTCATCAAACTGCCTTGGGGATATACCAAAATAAAATTGGCGGTATCGGCTACTTTTCTAAAATCGCCATAGGCCATTTGTGCACTTGCTTGCATGTTATACCCATGGAAACAAAACAGGAGTGGCACCTTTTGCGCACCTGTATAAACTTTAGGAAGGTATAAGATATAACTGCGCTTTACGCCATTTACGTCAATGGTTTTGTTGAGGGTTTGTTGGGCTTTTAAGGTATTGAATAAAAGCACAAGGCTGCAAAAAATACCAGTTAGTATGTTTTTTTTCATTTGAATAAATGGCTGATGTTAAACTTCAAATGTAAGGAAATCAATCCTCAAATAACAAAGGGCAATGAAGAAAAAATAATGTCTTAACCAATAGGTGTTACTTTCTTATACGGGTTTTATCAACACTATTAATATTTTAGTTTTAAAATAAATTACAAGCTTCTTCAGGAGTGAGCACCGTTATTTCAGAATCGCGAAAGTCTTTTATGTTCCGGGTAACAATAAAATCCATTTTTCCAATAGAGGATGCACAAACAATTTGAATGGCATCTTCAAAGTCTTTGTGTTGAGATTTCAGACCTTTTTTTAAAATTTCCAAACTAACTGGAACAACTTGAATGTATTCCAAGAGGTCAAATAAGATTTCTCTAAGGTCTTTTTCATCTATGAATTTTTTCATTAGATAATGCGTTGTAGCAATAGTATGTGAAGATGTAAATAGTTGAACCTTTTTTT
>CAJBKH010000141.1 GCA_903953615.1 uncultured Bacteroidota bacterium | reverse complement strand
GAATTCACCGCCAAGGTGCCCACTTGTTTGGTGCTTACTATTTGCACATCCATGGCGTTCTCCATGGCTTTGCTAATGTTCTGATATCCGCCACAACTGCCGAGTATGGCAATGCGATTGCTATTGGTCATATTGGCCAAAGTATTTTCTATGTAATAACTGTGTCCGCGGTGCACAATCAAATCGGGGAATCGGTTGCGCGACTCGAAATATTTTCGCAAATCTGCTCTGCCTGCAATCTCATTGGCAGGTTTGTTCGCATAAATTTCCATGCGCTTGCCTTTAATGGTTTTCAATACCACATAAGTCCCCTTATCTTCTTTCTTATACAGAGTGGCAGGGTATTGTGTTAACCAAGCGGCAAATGCGGTTTCACCATCTTCGTCATCAAAGAAAAAATGTTGCTGAATGTGTACACTGTCTGGAAACAGCTCGGCATTGCTCACCCTGTCTAAATTCGGAATGGCAAACTGATAAGTACTGCTATAAATTTCGGGCGTACCACCAATTAATTTAGAGAGTAAGCCATAAATTTTTATGCCATGATCATTCTTGCTTAACAAGGTTTGTCTGTATTCACTTTCAATGACTTTTTTAAACAGTGCTTTTATTTTTTCGTTTTCTAAACTGCCATAAGTATCGGCTACATCTACTGCCGGACCGAGGTTACCGCCATAATTGTACAAGCCACTTGCAAACAGGGTAATCAAAGCGTTGGCCTGACTGTCGTTCATGGTGCTAAAAAAATCATCGAGCTTATTATAGCCTGCACATTGTTTAATAAATATACGAAAGCGGTTGAAGTTGGTGCGCGCTAAAAAATAGTACCCAGAACTTTCTTTGCGCTTTTCCATCATGCGTTTGTACATGCCTAAAAAAGAAGAGGTAAAAATTTCTTCAGGACAATACACAATGGCGGTATAAATTTCAATTGCATTGTCGTTGTTAATGGGTTCGAACCGCACCGGTTCTTTGTCTTCGTGGCGCAAATTAATTTCTACCACACGCTCCATCCCAAAAGTTTGTAGCTCTTTATCGACGGTATAATCGGCCAAAATGTTTTTATTTTTTCTGAGCTCGATTAAGGTTTTGTAAAACAGTTTCGGATTCTTACTCAAGGTTTCGGCATCCTGCAAGTCCATTTTTTTATGGTAAATATAATGCAGCAAAGCATAGGCCCGCGACTGCATGCCATAGGTTTTGTAAATGGTGTTGATGAGTTGCACTACAGTATCCTTTGAATTTTTAAGGGCGCGGTCGACCAAATGGTTGGTGCCAAAATATTGCTTTACGGCATTGGGGTCGGCCTTGGCCACCGCATTCACAACGGCAGTGCCAATGGGCGTATACGCTAGGTTTTTAAACTTGTTTAACAAATCGGTTGGATAAAAACCCGCCACATGCACCCAATAATCTTTGGCGTAGGTCTTTGGATTAATAAAATCCGAAATCAGAATACCTGTTTTCAAATCTGTTTTTAAAACTTCTAATTCCTTGGCATCGTTTTTCAATACCATTATTTTATTTGCCAGCTCAATGGCATGCTGGTGGGCCGTTAAATGGTAGACATTGTGCCGATCAATCAATTTAAGAAATTCTATAAGGGCCTTGTAATTTAGTTCAACGTTTGTTCCATTACTAGCAATATCTGCTTGTAGCTGATCGACCATTATAAAATAAACTTTGTTAGCCAATTGGCTTTGCGACTTATTGCCGATGACAATATTCTTATCGGCCTTCAGGTCGAACAAATCAATTCTATCCTGCTCGGCATCTATTAATTTAGAAAAATCTAATTTTTGAGCAAAGCCTGAAACTGCTGATACAATAAGTAATACAAAAGTAGAG
>CAJBKH010000140.1 GCA_903953615.1 uncultured Bacteroidota bacterium | reverse complement strand
TGTTTTTAAAACGAACTAAAAAATTAATCCTGTTAGCACTTATTTTAAAGCTTACTATTTCCGCTTCATATGGTCAAAATCAAACAGATAATATGGGCAAGGAGTTCTTATTCTCCTTTCTAGAAACACATTTAGCACCCGTTAAAATTGCATTCTCAATATCTTGTAGAACTGCGCCTAACACCATTGCTTTAACGGCCTATCCAATACCTACCCTTAATATCACTATTTATAGAAAAGATACGGTAATTAACTTTACAAATGCCTTAATAACGCCCAATGCCAATAGCTTTATTAACACAAATATTCGAATTTCTTCTATAAAGGACATTAGTGTTTATGCCTTAAACAGCAGTACAAAAAGTAGTGATATTGCCACCATAGTCCCGATTAACAACATTCCTTACAATCCACATTACTATGTCAATACTTTTAAAGGTGATAAAGGTTCTGGCGGAAATAACAGCAGTGAATTTAGCATTTTGGCCATTGATGATAGTTGTACCATTAACATTTTGCCTTCGGCAGATGTTATAACTTATGGTGGATCATTGAATACATCAGACCAAAAAGATACTTTAATTAAAAGGCTGCTTAGACGCAACCAATTAATCTATTTACAAACCATCGATAGCCAGAGTTTGGCTGGTTCAAAAATATGGAACAGTGTTGGGTGTAAACGTTTTGTTGTATTTGAAGGCTGTAAAGCTTCTAGAATATTAACCAATGATGCAACTTGCAGTGGTGTCGATCACCTTTATAACCAGTCGCGCCCTATCGAATTGCAAGGAAAATCTTATACTACACTCCCCTATCAAGGCTTGAGCAAAGGCTATTTGGTGCAAATTGTCGCAGCAGAAAATAATACCTCACTTTTCATAGATGGTAATTTTATTAAAACCATGAAGGAGCGTGAAGTCTATCTTTATAATAATAAAACCAATGTTTCAAATTGTATAAGAGCCGACAAAAATATATCTGTTGCGCAATTGATGAAAAGTGGCGTGTGCAATGGTAGTTTGATTGGCAATCCAAGTATAATGACTGTTTTACCTGATGATCAGTTAACACAAAATGTACAATTCATGGCCCCTACGACAATTGAACTTTCTACTACTCCGGCTGAATTTTATGTTGGTATTACTTGTCCTAAACAAAATTTAAGTTCAATTTTCATTAACAATATTAGAATAGATACTACCAAAGCAACGGTAACTTGTACCAATAGAGCATTTATCAACGTTAAGATAAATGCCTTAACTGGTTATACGATTACTTCGACAAAAGGCTTCCTCGCCTATTTATATGCCAATGGCAACAACGAAAGTTATGCGACTGAGCTTGGTGGTGCATTTGAATTAAATAAAGCCAAACTGAGTGTTGAGCCGAACAATGCTTCAAGTTGTGACACCTTTAATAATTTTAGTTTTAAAGCGACTAGCGATTCATTGGCCATTTACTTTTGGAAATTTGGCGATGGTACTACGCAAAATGGCGATAGTATTGTCAATAAAATATACAATAAAACGGGTACTTTTAAACTTAATCTGTTTGTTAATTATTTGAACAGTGATGGCTGCAAAGCAGATACATTCGAAAAAACCATTACCATTTATAAACGTCCTTATTTTAATTTAGGAAAAGACACGAGCCTTTGTTACGGTCAATATTATATTATGGCGCCATTTGTAAAACCAAAGTCGAAATTTTTATGGCACAATAGCAGTGAAAATAGAACTTTTAATGCGACCAATTCTGCTTTGGTATACCTAACGGTAACTGATACAAATAAGTGTACTTATACGGACAGTGTTCAACTTAAGTTTATAAACTGTGATACCAATTCTATTAAAATACCGAATGTATTTACACCGGGCAATGTTGATGAATTAAATGATTATTTTGAGGCGCAATTTACTGGTTTTAATAAAATAAATGGTATTGTATATAACCGTTGGGGTGTTGTTGTTTATCGTTTCACCTATCCAGAAGATGCTTATTGGGATGGCAATTTTCAGAATCAAATTGGTCACCCTTGCCCTGCTGGCACCTACTACTACATCTATAAATTCACGAACACAAAAACGAATTTAATAAGGGAAGTTAATGGTACAGTCCAACTGATCCGATAATTTATTTTCCTCTACCTTGTACCATAATTAAAATGGTATACGCCATAATTTTAAAATCGAGGGCTAAGCTATTATTTTCTATGTATAGAATATCATAGAACAAACGCTCGAGCATTTGATCAATGTTTTCGGCATAGCCGTATTTTACTTGACCCCAGCTGGTAATGCCAGGTCGCACTTTATTCAATCGGCTATAATAAGGTGCACGTTTCATAATTTGATCAATAAAAAACTGTCTTTCTGGTCGAGGACCCACTACACTCATTTCGCCAATGAGAACATTGTAAAATTGGGGAAACTCATCTAATCTGGTTTTTCTTAAAAATTTTCCAATCTTGGTTATTCTGGGATCATCTTCTCTAGAAAGTTGGGGTCCATTGCTTTCTGCATCCGGTCGCATTGAGCGGAATTTGATGATATTGAATGGCTTGCCCTTTAGACCAATTCTTTCTTGTTTAAAAAAGATGGGGCCTTTGCTTGATATTTTAATTAAGATGGCTATAATTAATAAAAATGGCGAAGACAGAATAAGAACAAAGAGTGAAAAGAAAATATCAAACACACGTTTTGCGTTTTTTTGCCATTCGGGCATTACTTCAAAATCTACTTCAATTAAAACAGCTCCAAGAATATTGTTCATCTTTACCATGCGCGTAAACACTGAATACATATCAGGGATAATTTTAATAAAGACAGGCTCGTTTTCAACGATGGTAAGCACATCATTTAGTTTTTGATGGTCGGGTGCATCGAGCGCAATAACAAGCTCTTCAACAGCGTACTGCTTGATAAGGCCTTCTAGATTTTTATAGCTTCCAAGGTATGGTAACTTATCAACTAATAATTGCGATTGTTCACCGTCGATACTTACATAACCTTGAAAAAAGAAACCATTGGTAGTTTTAGCGTTCTTTAAATCATTGAATAATTTTAAAGCTTTTTCATTCGATCCTACCAGTATTGTATTGAATCCAAATTCACGTTTTTGTATTTTTCGGTTGATACCCGTTGAGTGTATAAAACGACCAATGTAGGTAACAATTAATTGAAGCGAAAGTAAAAGAAAAAATGTTTGATAGTAACCTCTATAACTGCTCACAGAATCATCTAATAACAATGCAAAGAAAATTACAAATGAACCGAATAAGGTTGTGTAAATAGTTTGTTTTAATTCACGTAAACGTGAGCGTCTGAAGATGTTTTTATAAAAGCCAGTAAAGTAATAAAGGATTAACCAAAAGGTTGGTAATACGATTATGCCTAATAACAATTTCCTATCCTCGCTAATGGCCAATTGATAATCGCTGTGAGCGGTATCGACATAGTGCTTTCTAAACCAAAAGAGGAGAAACCAAACAAGCGCTGCTGCAAGGTAATCTGTTAAAGCGTATTTGAATATTTGTTTATTTTTGGTCAATCTAATTTAAATTTATGGAACGTAAACAAGTTTTAGGTTATCGACATACACCAATGGCTTAAGATCGGGATTCGAGAGGTCTTTATAAACGCCAAAAAACACTCTAATCGTGGTGGTTGATGTTAGGTCGCCTGTTTCAGGTTTCAGATTAATGTATATTTTCTTCCAAACATCGTTGGTGGGAAATGCATAGAAAACAGGGTTGCGTGAAATAATTGAGCCATCGTCGGTAAAAATTCCTACTTGAAAATTGGCATTGCTTTTAAAATCCATTTCAACATAAACATCGGATCCTAATTTTGGAACATTATAAGAAGCAATGGTGGCTACCTCAAAATTTTCGAAAACAGATGGGGAATCGATGCTAATTCTTCCACAATAATTTGAATTTAAAAAGGGTTGATTTACGCCCGGTAAATTTGTTGGAATAACCTTTAAAGAATCGGTAGTATTATTTAAACCGTATTTAACCAATGAACTTCCAGTGTTTTCAAAATCCAAAAGCCAATCGAATTTAGCATTGTTTTTGTAGGCAGTTTTTGGTTGTATTGAATCAATTCGAAGTTGCTTTAAATTTAAAGTATCAATGAAAGCGATGTAAGGTTTATAATATTTGCGATTATATGCACTACCCGTTTCTTTAATGCTAGGAAAAATAGTTATTTCAACATTTCCTTCAGCAAAAATTGGAATGGTAGCAGGTAATTCGAAAGTACCTACCTCTATACCATTGGCAAATACCTTGGCGTCGGTAATATCTTGCGTGTTGGCTCCCTGTGTAGGATTGGTGGTAAGTGTAAATTTTTTAATGTGAAGATAAGATGGAATGGGTTCCTTTTCTTCATCACAACCTAAAAATAAGAGTAAAACAAAACTTAAAATGCTAAATTTAAACAAATGATTCATGCGGAGTATATTGTATTTGTTGCAATACATTGGCCACATTTATTGCCTCTTCTATTCCAACAAGAGGCGAAACGTGGTTAGTAATACAATCTACAAAATTCAGCAAATCTTTTTGCAATGCATCAAAATAAAGTATTTTTTTTTCGAAAACTTGCATTTTATTGGCTACCGTAAGGTTTGAGTTCGAATCGTTGTATAGCGACAATTGGTTTTCCATCATCATGTCTACACGGGTTTCTTCTACCTTATTTAAATCAAAATCGGCTGCTATAATTTTCCCCTTTTGGTACGCTGTGAAAGTATTAATCGCATTTTTACTAAAAAGGTTATAAGTAATATCGGCCACCGTTCCATTGTCGAATAATAGGTGAACTTTTAATTCGTCAGGTTGTTGGTTAAAGATATAGTGTCTATTAACTTTTATTTTAGCAATTGGAGAGGAAACACTTCTAATCACCATGTCGACAGATTCGGCCAAGAAATTATACTTTTCAAGTTCAGAAAAGGTCTTAACGTATGGCAAATGTACCTTAGCAGAAATATTACTTGGGTTGTTGATTAATTGTCTTGCTGTTGTGTAGACACTTTGGGTGCCAGAGACATTTGAATAATAAAACAAAGACCCTGCTTCTTTAAGCAGTTTTTGAATTTTAACTAGATCATAATAATCAATTTGATTAAATTTTTCAATCAGTATATGTTTACTTAAACGTATACAATTGATTAAATTTTCGGCAAGATTAAGATGTTGAGCGCCACAAAATAGAACAGCATCGGTTCTTTTTGCAAAATCGAGAAAAGGATTTAGGCCATAGAAGGTTTCAAAATTTTCCGATTTTGATGAATCAAAAACACCTACCAATTCATAATGTTTTTGTTCATTTATAAATGGTAAATATTGATTCACCGAATCTGTGCTTCCCGCAATTCCAATCTTAATTTTAGACAATTGTGATAAAATTTATTTGGTACAAAAATGCATCACCTTGTTATTTGTATCATTATTTTGTTATGAACTGTGTACTAAAGAAGATACAATCCTATGCTTAGAAAGTTTGAAGATGCCTATAAACACAAAGGATTACGCAATGGTCTTACCGATAAGTTAAGGCTTAAAGGAATCAAGGATGAGACTGTTTTAAAGGCTATAAATACAGTGCCAAGGCACTTTTTTATACCAAGCGAGTTCGAAATACACGCTTACGAAGACAAAGCTTTCCCCATTGGATCGGGTCAAACTATTTCGCAACCATACACCGTCGCCTATCAAACCCAATTGTTACAATTACTCGTTGGCGATAAGGTTTTAGAGATTGGCACCGGTAGTGGCTATCAAGCATCGGTATTATTGGCATGCGGAGCCAATGTGTATAGTATCGAAAGACATGCAAGCCTATCCAAACAAGCGGCAACGATATTAAAATTAATTGGCAATCAAAATTTGAACTTAAAAGTTGGTGATGGCACCTTGGGTTGGCAAGAGCATGCGCCTTTTAATAAAATTATAGTTACAGCAGGTGCCCCCTCGGTACCCAAAGTTTTATTTAATCAATTAATAGAAGGTGGCTTTTTAGTCATACCAGTTGGAAATGATACGAAGCAAAAAATGGTTCGGATCACTAAATTGGCGGGCAATGAAATTAAGACAGAAATTTTCGAAGACTTTAGTTTTGTTCCCTTGATTGGTGAGAATGGTTGGCAATAATCTATCGATAGCTATGTTGATAGTTGGTTTTTGTAGTCTATGCTTAACTGACCATCGTCAGTAATTGTGATATATCCCTATGATTTT
>CAJBKH010000139.1 GCA_903953615.1 uncultured Bacteroidota bacterium | reverse complement strand
TATGTTTTCAAACTTACTTAAAAAAGCAAGGTCTTATAGAAACTTGTTCCTTTTTTGTATGGAGAATCGTAGATGGTTACTTTACCTTTAGATTTTTTACCAAAAGATTTAACACTTACTTTCGCTTTGGTTTTTTTACCTAAGAAATTTTTAACACTCATTTGTGTGTGTTTGCTTACGTAGAATTCGTTTTCAATGTATTTTTCTGTAGCAAATTTTTCATCGAACGCATAGGTTAAGAAATTTCTAAATCTGTAAGGAGAAGTTTCTTTTGAATAGGCTAACTCATATGCTTTAACAGTACCTTTACCAGTAGTGCTGGCGATTTTAACTTTCTGAGCATTAGGGTTTGTTTTTAGGTTATCAGTGATTGTGATAGCCATTTTGTTGTCGCCATTTGTTTCTGAAGTGGCTATTGCAGCCGAGCTGATGATTGTGTAACTCATTGGCACAGAAACATAGGTATGAGGAGGAATGAAAGTATACCTTTCTGCTACTACAGTTGACATTCTTCTTGAATAGGTAATTGCTTTACCAGTTCCAGAAGGCACTAAATACTCTTGGCTTGTACTTTTTTCTACCCAATAGTCGTTTTTCCAATCGTTGTAAACAAAAACTGAACGTTTCCAATCGATATACATTGGTTTGTCGGCTTTGTTGTAGATAGAAAAATAAGTGATTCCGTTTTCTGCCCACATGTCGTAAGTTACTTTGATGTCATTGTTTTCACACACAGAATTCACAACAGCATCTTTTCCTACAGATTCTGTTTCGGTCAACCTAATTTGACCACCGCACGATGCAAGTACAACGATTGCTGTAAGCATCATTAAACTTAGTTTAAATTTTTTCATGTTAATTATAATTATTTGGTTGGTACAAACATATAATTTATTTTATGCATAGCTATACTACATTTGATGTATTTTTACGGCTCCCTTTTTAATTAACATACATAATTAAATGACGAATAAAAATTTACTATTTTTAATCTTGTTGTTTAAATTTGGCGCATGTGCAATGGCGTTAAATGGCGATACAACAAAGGTTAAGGCTTTGAATGATGCCTGCTTTGAAAATCTGTATTCTGATATTGTCTTGGCCAAAAAGCAGGCTTTTGGGGCCATGCAATTGGCTAAAAAAATCAACTATCAAATAGGCTTAGCAGGGGCTTATAATCGCATTGGGGTGGTATACGATGTGTCGGGTAATTTTGATAGTGCATTGTGTTTTTATAAGAAATCCTATGTGCTCAATTTAGAATTGAAAAACCAAAAAGGGCAGGGCAGTGCCTTGTCGAACATTGGACTAACCTACTGGAACAAGGGCGACTATCACAATGCCTTGAACAGTTTCTATTCGGCCATTAAACCATTAGAGGCCATAAAACACTACCATTATTTGGGCAATTGCTACAATAACATCGGCCTGGTGTACAACGATTTGAGGAATACCCCTAAGTCGCGTTTAAATTTCGAACTGGCTTTAAAAAATTATGTGTTGGCAGGCAGAGAATACGAGAAGGCCAATGTCTTGTGCAATATCGCCATGATTTATGCCAGAGAAAACAAACCAAATACGGCCATTCTAATGAATCAACAGGCCATTAAAATCTATTTAAATGAAAAGGACAATTACAATTTAGGCAAGTGTTTTCATAACATTGCCGATGAGTACCGCGCCGTTAAAAACAATACAGAAGCCATTGCCTCTTATTTAAAAGCCATCGAATACCACAAGTTGTCGAACAACAAAACAGGCTTGGGAGAATCGTTGATGTACCTGTCGGAATTGTACCTGAACCTTGGTAATATTGGTCTTGCACAAAAATATGTTGAGGAGGCCTTTATAATCTGCAAAGACATAGAATCGCCTAAGGTGCAATCGAACATTTATTTTCATTATGCCCTCATCAAACAAAAGCTAGGTGAGTACAAAACTGCAGCCGAGTATTTTATGAAAGTGAAATATATGCGCGATTCTATTTTCAGAGATGAAACCTCTCAATTGATTGCCAATGCCGAAGCCCAATATGGGGTTGAGAAAAAGGAAAGCGAAAACAAACAATTGCAACAACGAAATAAAATTCAAGAACTGCAAATTGCCAAAGACCAAACAGAAATTAAAGCAAGAAAACAACTGACTTATGGTGTTATGGTATTTGGTATTTTAATAGTGATCGCAGGTTTTTTGTATTACCGCAGACGGCAAATTATGCAGAATTTAATTGCGCAAAATTTGGTGCATGAGGCCGAGCAACAGCAGCGCATTTCGATTTCGCACGACTTGCACGACAATGTGGGCGCGCAATTGTCTTACATTGTTACCAATTTAGAAGTGATACAAGACATAGTGCCCGACAACAAACGTTTGCATTCCATTGCCGATATGAGTAAGCAAGCCATTTTAACTTTAAGAGAAACAGTGTGGGCCTTGAACCACGAGAGCATTACCACCGAAGCTTTTGCCGATAAGTTTAAACAGTACTGTTTAAAAATGCTCGATTTTAATGCCAATATCCATTGCAATTTTCATGAGAATATTAAAACAAGCGAAGTGCTAAAACCCATGCAAGCTCTGAATTTATTTCGCATCTGTCAGGAGGCATTCAGCAATGCGGTGCGCCATTCCAAAGCCACTAAAATTGAAGTGTATTTTTACAACAGCGAATTTTCTGTTTTTGATTTTAAAATCGAAGACAATGGGGTAGGATTTAAAGAAGCAGAAGGTTTGGCCAAGGGTCATTTTGGTTTGCAAAACATGCAAGCCCGTGCCAAAGATATTGGTGCCGAGTTTTACATGAACTCAGAACCAAACGAGGGCACTACCATAATTATTAATTTGCTCAACCATGCGCATTAACAAGCAAAAATTATTCAAATGGATAAGAAGAAGCTTTGTTGTTCTTATACTTTTATTTTTTCTTTTGCCCTTGTTAACCCGCCTAGTGCCTATGGGCATGGATGCCGCAGCAACCGCTCAGTTTTTTAAAGACCAGCACATTCCTTTTAAAGATACTACCATCGTAAACAATGGACAAGCTGTAAGGTGGGTTACTGCTGGCGATGCCACCAAACCCATGGTCTTATTCATTCATGGTTCGCCAGGCAGTTGGGATGCCTTTAAAGCCTACTTATCGGACAGCGGTTTGTTGCAGAAAGCCTACCTTGTGGCCCTCGACCGACCGGGCTATGGCGGCAGTGGGAGCATAGGTTTGTCTACTTTGC
>CAJBKH010000138.1 GCA_903953615.1 uncultured Bacteroidota bacterium | reverse complement strand
TGTATTGACCAATACAACAAAGGATACCTTGGTGATCGAAAATGTTCAAGGCTCTTGTGGATGTATCGTCGGCAAATGGCCAAAGCAAACAGTTGTTCCCAATGATACTGCCGAAATATTTGTTAAATTCGATCCAAAGGGTAAAGAGGGACAGCAATACAAATCGCTTACGGTTTATACAAGCATGGGTGCCTATTATTTAGGCATTAGTGCCAATGTTCAAAAATAAAATTGACTAGATTTCGGCACACTATTTGTTTATGCATAAGAAAGAAAATTTACATTAGAATATGATTTCATTATTTACTTACCTTATTGCTTTAGTTGCAGCGCCTGCATGCTATCATTCTGCAGAGATTAAAACAGAAGATCCAAAATTGTTAGAGTGGAAAAAAGAGACCCATGATTTTGGCAATGTTACAGAAGGTACGAAAGCCAAATATACTTTTACATTCATCAATAAAGGTACCGAGCCAGCTACTATTACTAGTGCCAATGCAAGTTGTGGATGTACCGTTCCTTCTTACAGCAAAGAGCCTGTTCTTGCAGGTAAAGAAGGTTCTATTACCGCTATTTTTGATTCATCAGGAAAACACGGCAACCAAACCAAAACAATTACAGTAGTTACCAATGTTGGGACTTATTATTTAAATATCAAATGCAACGTGGTAGATAAGGTTGTACAACCAAAATCGCCAGTTCAAGTTGGAGATTAATTAAAAGTAGATAATAACTAGAAAAGCTACATTGTAATAACAGTGTAGCTTTTTTTATTTTTAATTCATGAAATAATAACAAGGTGAAATATACTTCTCTTAATTAATGCTATTTTTGTAGGGTAGGTAAATGAAATCAATATTTAAAATAGGAGATCAACGCATGTTTGAAAAAACAGTGACAGAAGCTGATTTGGCTATTTTTGAAACCGATTCTGTACACGATGTATACGCTACCTTTGCCTTGGGAAGGGATGCTGAATGGAGCAGTCGATTGTTTCTATTAGAGATGAAGGAGGAGGGTGAGGAGGGTATTGGTACATTTTTGAATATCACCCATAAATCGCCTGCCTTGTTGGGGCAAACGGTTACATTTACCGCTACCATTTACAATCTTGAAAAGAACAATGTGGATTGTGACGTGATTGTAAGCGTAGGAAGTCGCGTTGTTGCTGAATGTAAAACAGGACAAAAAATTATAAGCAAAGAAAAACTCAATCACCTTTTTGAATCACTAAAATAATTGTGTCACTAAAACCTGTCAATATCATTAATCGCAAAGCGAATTTCGAATACCATATCGATCAGAAATTTACTGTTGGTATTGTGCTAACTGGTACCGAGGTAAAAAGTATCCGCATGGGCAATGCCAATATTAGCGATGCTTTTTGCATGATTGAAAACAACGAAGTTTGGATTAAAAACATGCACATTAGTGAGTTCAAACAAGGCAGTTATAACAACCACGAACCCATTCATAATCGCAAACTGCTGTTAAATAAAATAGAGATTAAGAAAATTACCAATAAGATAAAGGATAAGGGTACGGCCATTTTTCCAATCAAATTATACGCAAGCGAACGCGGTTTCCTTAAATTAGATATTGGTGTAGGGAAAGGTAAAAAGGCTTTTGATAAACGCGATGATATCAAACAAAAAGACATTCAAAGAGAATTATCTAAAATAAAATTTTGAGAAATCACTTAATTATAGGGCTGTGTTTGGTTTTTTCGTTGAATGCAAAAGCGCAATTCTTCGGTAGAAAAAGCATAGGGATACAACAAGGTGCCATCTTTTTTAATGAGTCGTTTTTAAACAATAAAAACAACGCGAATAATAAAACAAGTTGGGTCACCGAAGTCGATAAAAACCTATATATATCAAGAATTTCTAGTTTTAACATGGGTTTTGGTTTGGGCAATTACAAAAATCCAGACAACCGTTTCGAGCCTTTTCAATCAACTAATTTCTTTCGCTTAAAATTTGCATTGGTGTTGCATTTGCCAAATGCAATGGATTATGCTGATGTTGAAAATAAAAGATTGCTTTCGCCATTTTTTAATATTGGCTATAATTTCGATGTGTTAAACAATACGTTTAAAGCCATTGGTTCAAATAGGGTGAACACCAATCTTAAAATTGGCGGTGGTGTAGTTGTTAAAGTAATGAAAGATTTTGGGTTACTGTACAGCCTAACTCTCAACCAGCGTGTGAACGTTGATTATCGCACATTTTTTCAACACAACATCGGTATGTTGGTACGACTAAGTCCTAGTAAGCCTCAGTCTGTTTCGTTTTAGTGTTTCATGCGTCTTCTTTCCTTCTTGGAAAAAAGCGAGCCGCTAGCTTTCATTTTGCGTTTACTCTCATCGACATTGCTTAATGTGTCGCAACTTTTAGCTTTACAATTTTCGAAACTAACAACCATGAGTATGGCCATGAAATACAGGGTTATTTTTTTTGTATTCATCAGGCAACGAATTTAATCAAAAAAGTGTTTTATATTTGATGAATTGTATTAATATGAAACGCCTGTCCATTTTATTGTTTTGTGCCCTGTTTTCAATGGTTTTGAAAGCCGATCACATGATGGGTAGTGATATTGAATACATCTGTATCTCGCCCGGAAAATACAAAATTATCACCAAAATCTACCGTCAGTGCGCTGGTATTCCATTGAATTTTGGAGCCATCTCCATGTATTGTGGCAATACTTCCTTCACTGTTAATGTCTCTAGAACTTCTATAAAAGACATTACGCCTACTTGCGCATCTGGCTCAGCGCCTTGTAATCCCCAAAACCAAATGTCGAATCAAGGGGTTGAAGAGCACACCTTTGAATGTACCATCGATTTTAATACTTCGCCATACAATGCCTTTAAACAAAACAATTGTTGTAAAGTGTATTTTGCGGCGACCCAATGCTGCAGAGATGAGCTGATAACGACCCAGCCATACGATAACTTTTATACAGAAAGTATGTTGGACATTTGCAATACCAAAGGTAAATGCAATAATAGTCCGCAGTTAACCACACCACCTATCTCCTACATTTGTTGCAATCAGCCATTCTCTTTTAACAATGGCGTAACTGATAAAGTTGATGGCGATAGTTTGGCCTATTCACTAGGTGATGCGTTAAAAGCAAAAGGACAGAACATATTAAAAAACGGATCTTTTACGGCTCAAATTCCAATGACACCGTTTTGTTTACCACCTGGAGTTGTGAATTGCAAACCATTGCCAAATGCTAAACCACCACGTGGCTTTTATTTTGATAACACAACGGGCGATATTATTTTTATGCCTACCAAATGCGATGAGGCCGGACCAGTCGTAATTCAAATTGATGAATACCGAAAAGATTCAACTGGGGCATGGGTGAATGTTGGAACCACGCGACGAGATATGATGATGATTGTAGTGAAATGTGCCGATAACAACCCACCTCAAATTACCAATAATTCAAATAAATATTCAGTTTGTGAAGGCAATAAAATATGCTTCACAATTAAAACGGTCGATAATTTGGCCCCCAATCAAAAAGTGGCCGATTCAACTTATCTCTCATGGAATTATGGTATTCCCGGTGCTACCTTCAGAATCATAGATCCTACTGCACGCGAAAAGCAAGCGGAGTTTTGTTGGCAAACCAAAATTGGCGATGCAAGAACCAATTCTTATAGTTTTACAGCAGTTGTAAAAGACGATAATTGTCCAAGACCTGCCACCACTGCAAAAGGATTTTTAATTACTGTAAAAGCAAAGGCCCAAGCTAAGCGCGTATACGAAATATTAGATTGTGGTAAATTGCGCTTTACATCTTATCCAAAGGATACAGTCAATTATAAGGGTAGTTATAACTACGAGTGGGCCATTCGCGATAGCACCAACTCTGGTTTGCCATTCTACAAAAGTTTTCAAAAACGCGATAGTTTCAAATTTAAGCGAGGCGGTAAATACATCATTACACATACCATCAATAATTTACCCATTAACTGCCCAACCATTTACACTGATACGGTGATTATGCCACCAATTTTTTCAGTAGAATTGGCGTTTGGTAAGGATACCTTTGTTTGTGCAGGCGATAGTATCAAAATTAAACCAATCATTGCCAATGGGGTGCCGAATTACAAACTGCATTGGGAAAGTCCTTTAGGAACATTTAAAGCAAAAGATACCCTTGATTATTATATTCTAAAGCCAAAGGCAAGCACTACAGTAATGCTTAGAATTACTGATAAAAATAAATGTATTGATGGCGATACCATTAAAATTAAATACCAACCCAACCCAGTTGTAAATATAGGAACCGATCAACGCATCTGTACTTACCAAAATATTACATTAGATGCTCAAAATGCCGATACCATGCGTTA
>CAJBKH010000137.1 GCA_903953615.1 uncultured Bacteroidota bacterium | reverse complement strand
GAATCACCTCTACCCTACCGCTCATGTCGTGCACCACATTGTAGATGTCTTTGATTTTGGCCACCCAAATGTAAACGCCTTGTAAAATATTGGGATCATCGGGCGATAACCAGCGCTCTTCTTTGTTTTCAGAATCAAATAATTTTTCGCCCCAACGGTTGAACACTTGTAAGCGGTAGCCTTTTACATACTCAAATTGATTGGCGTTCAAACCAAAGCCATCGTTAATGCCATTGCCATTGGGAGTAAAGGCATTCGGAAAGAAAATATTGATTTTATCTAATACAGGTATGACTTGCTCGGTGGTATCGAAACAACTGTTTTGATTGGAAGCAATGAGTCGCACTTTTACTTTTCCAGTATCGTTAAAAATGTATTCAGGATCTTGCAAGATGGAAGCACCAACACTACCAAATTTCCAATTCCAATTGGTGGCATTTTCAGAACGGTCGAGGAACAAAAAGCGAATGCCTGCATTGTCCTTATTGAAGTGCACAAACACAAAATCTGCTTTTGGCTTTTGTATGACTTTGAAGAAAACAAAAGCACTGTCGCTACAATTAGCAGCTGTATAGGCACTCACCATCACTTTATAATTACCAGCAGATTGGTAGATGTGCTGTGTAGTGGCATTCACACTTGTTTGCCCATCGCCAAATTGCCAACGGTAGCCGGCAATTGTACCTGTGGTTATTGTGGCATTGGCTTTATAGTTAACAGTATCGCCCAAACAAGCACCAGTAATACTTGGTGGACTCACCTTTGGACTGGTAGACAAACGCACATAGCGCGAAGCCGTATCCATGCAACCAGAATCGGAGACCACTTTGTATTGAATTAAATAATTGCCAGCGGCAAGGTATTTTTTAACGGCTGGTTGTTGTAAGTTCGAAGTCGTAGCATCACCATAATTCCAAGTATGTGTTTTTAGCTGACCACCAACAATACTCGACAAATTAACAATGTTAAAGGCATGGCCAGTGAAACATTGGATGCTGTCTTTTAAACTAAGACTGGCTTGGGGTTCTGGATGAACGAATACCTTCTTTGTAATTGTATTTTCACATCCATCAATGGACGTTAATTTCAATTGAATGGGATAAGCACCTGCAATGGCGAATTGATAATTCTGTATTTGATTCGCATTGAACAAACTGTCCTTGTTATAATACCAACTGCGTTTTACAATGCTATCATTGCCTTGGTTAGGCACATAAGTAAAATTAAAATTTTGTGCATCAAAACAACTGGCATAAGGCAAGGTATTGAATTGTACCAACGGCAATTTTTTTACAAGCACTGTTCTATTCACACTATCGATACAACCCAATGCATTGGCCACTTTTAGTGTAATGGTATAAACACCTGCATTGGCAAAAGTCTTATTGGTAGAATCGGTGTTCAACGCTTTTACACCATCGCTAAAACGCCATTGCATATTTTTTAAAGCACCGGTATCACTTATTGAAACACTTTTCAATTTAAAATTATTACTGCCTACACATTGTGCCGAATCGTTGACTAAAAACAAGGCTGTCGGTGCCCCATTGATTTTATAAGTTAGTCGACTTGTATCGGTGCAACCTTGAGGCGATACCGCTACGAGCTGCACCTCATAAGCACCTTTCTTTTTAAATTGATGGGTTGGTTGCTTTTGTAGGGTATCGAAACTTGCATCGCCAAAGGACCAGCGCCAAGTGAGTGGCGTATTAGGACCCGTAGATTGGTTGGTAAACTTAACAGAATCTTGCAAGCAATTGCCTTTGGCTACTGGGGTAAACAAGGCTGTAGGATGGTTGTAAATGGTGAATGATTTTTCGAGGGTATCGGTGCAACCATTGTTGTATTCATACATCAGTTTAACGGTATACTTACCTGGATTCACATACACCCTTGGCGAGCGCGGTGTGCGCCCGCTGATGATTGGACCTTGTCCAAAATCCCATTTGTATTTCAAATAATACGCAGAATCTATTACTGTGGTATTGTTAAACATTAAATGATTGGTTCGGTAGCAGGTATCAACATCTGTAACGGTGAATTGGGCCAATGGGGCTGGTTTTATTTCTACTAACTGAGCTGCAACATCATCGCAACCATGAATGGTCGTTACCCTTAAAACCACCAAATACAAATTGGCTTTCTTATACAAATGCTTAACATACTTGCTGGTATCGTCAATGCTTTTATCACCAAAGTCCCAATTAACATTTTGTATGGTATCTTTTGAAGTCGATTCATTGGTAAATAAAATGTCTTTGGTGCCATTCGAACAAAATACAGAATCGGTGGCAGAGAATTTGGCATCAGGG
>CAJBKH010000136.1 GCA_903953615.1 uncultured Bacteroidota bacterium | reverse complement strand
TACTTATCGAAAATTGGACTTGGTTCGTATAAGACAAAATTTATCTTATGCATGGAATGCAACACAAAAAACAACATTGAACCTTTTATATCGAGGCAATACAATGGATCAAAATCCTGCATACTTAATTGCAGCAAGTTCCAATCCTACAAAGTTTAGGGGACAGATTAATTCAAATCGTTTTGATGCCTACGTATTTGATCTACAACATCAGATTCAAATAAAAAAAATAAAATCAAAAATATTAATTGGCGGCTACATGGATGCGACTGAACAAGGATTAGTTGCGAACTATATTGATATTTTTAAAGACACCAACATCAATAAATTTACAAGCTATACAAGAAAAGCCATTGACAGTTTAATTACCAACTATAGAACAACCATTTACAATAAAGCAGTTTATCTAAATTGGATGCAACCAATCACCAATCGTCTACGTGTCAATGCTACATTGAGGTATGACCAATTTGATTACCAATTTAAAAATAAGTTAGCTGCAGGAACACCTTCTGCAAATAATGTATTCACCAATTGGGCGCCTAAACTTGGTTTAACCTATAATCAACAAAATTGGGGTGGTTATTTCAATTTTAGCAATGGCTTTGTGCCCCCTCAAATCACCGAAATCTATAATGCCATTCGTGTTCCTTATTTATTGCCACAAAGTTTTTCAAACTATGAAATTGGATCTTGGATAAGCATACCGAATGGTTATATCGAATGGTCTTTGTACCAATTGAATGGCCGCAATGAAATTATTTCTGTCCGACAAACAGATGGCGTGAACCTGAATCAAAATACAGGTCAAACAAAACACTATGGGATAGAATACCAACTGAAATATAATTTTAGCAAATTATTGCAGATCAACTTTAATGGTAGCAATGCAAAGCACCTTTATGTGAATACCATTTTAAAGGGGACAGATATTAGCAATAAAGAAATGGTGGCTGCGCCTCGTTTTTTTAGTAACCTAACTGTATTGAGTCGATGGAATACTGCTTTAAGCTCATCCTTAGAATGGCAACACCAGTCTGGTTATTATATGGACGAGATCAATGCGACTCGCTACAATGGTTTTGATGTGTTGAACCTAAGGGTGAATTACAGCATCAAAAAACATGAATTTTGGTTCCAATGTTTAAACCTCACGGATCAATTTTATGCCAGCATGGCGACCAAAAACTTTAGTGTACGAGGCAACAATGCGTATGCCTATTATCTTGGAGATAACAGAACATTCGCAATTGGCTGGAGATGGAATTTAATTTCCTCCCCCAACTCTAATTGACGTACCGCCCATTCTAATGCCGCCGCCTCTTTGCATTTCTTGCATTAATTTCTGCATATTTTCTTGAAACTGAACCCTATTCATTTTGTCACCCTTGGTTGGTGCAACCAATTCCTTTTTTGGATACTTCGCACTCACTTCCACAGCTGTTGTTACAGTTGCGCCATTGTCTTGATCTATTTCCATAATCACACCTGGCAAGCCGCTGTAATTATCTGGACCAAAAGACACAGGGATATTCTCGGCATACCAAACCACCAATTC
>CAJBKH010000135.1 GCA_903953615.1 uncultured Bacteroidota bacterium | reverse complement strand
GTTTAGAACTTCCGAAATTATAAATGGTCTTTACACAATTTCCCAATTGATTGAATATCTGAACTTCAGCAATTGCGATAAAATCTTTAGGCAGCTCAATGTTTATTTGCCCGTTTGCTGGGTTAGGAAATAAATGAATTGTAGGTGATACAATTTTTTTCAGATTCGAATATTCATATAGCAAGCCATTGGCGTTGGCATTCAGTATAGTGCGCTCGTAGGCATTGTCGCTATAAGCAGCAACAAAACCAATAATGCCTAAATCATTGGGTTTATACATGCCTTCATTTTTGCCAGCGTCATCAACCGTGCTGCAGTGTTTTGTATTGTTGTCGACATTGTAATCGACGGTAGTGGTAGCTGGTAATTTATAACTAAAATCAAAGCTGTATTCATCTTCAGGACGAATAAAATTGGGAAAACTGCTGTCTTTACCCCATGCGCCATAAGGCATGTTTAAAACAACATGCTGGTGCAAATAACCATCCATGTAATGCAGTTCGTTGTAATAGGGGTGGTTAGGGCCGCCAGCTGAACCATTGTTGTAGAATTTGCTGTAGTAGTTGTTTTGACTCCATTGACTTGGCGAAACATAACCTCTTACATTGTTTTCTGTTATCATCGCAACAATTCTGTAATTCCCTAATAGGTAATCATGGAATTTTACTTTTAAAGTGAAAGTCACCATGCGACTCGCAGCATCATAATTGCGATTGATAATTTGAATATCTACCACACTCGAGTCAGTGATTTGTTGGTTGATAATATTTTGCCAACCAGTTGCTTGCCCAGAAAAGAATTTGCGGTCGACAACACCATACGGATATCCCTTTTGATAAGCCGTATTTATTTTATTGCTTTCTTCTTCTTCCATAGGGTCGCCAAAGTGGTGCATAACAGGGATAAAACGCGTTTTAAGCAGCTTTGATGATTCGTCTGACACCACATGGGCACTTGGGCAATAACCGCACCATCCACCTGTCGAAATTTCGAACAATACATTGCGTGGAACCGGATGCAATCCTTTTATGCGCAATACGTTCGAAAGGCGTGTAGCATAAGGCGATTGGTTATTAGCTGTGTCACCTGTTATGAGGGCATTCACCTTAATGGAATTTATACTGCCAGCAATACCTCCAGTCCATGGGGTCGCATGACCAATTACCAGCGCATTTTCGCCATTGGGTAAGAGCGGCTTTGTTGCCCCCGAAAGCTGTATAGATTGGGTCAAACTATCTTTCCCATTCACAATGTATTGATAATCGAAATTGTAAATGGTATCGGTGCCAATATTACTAATCTTACTGCTAATGGTAACTGGCTCTTTTGCTAAATATTGACCGGCCAATAAATTTTGTTTTACATACAGCGCTTTTTTGGGTTGAACCCCTTCTAGAAATTGATAAACAATAATATTACTTCTTTCCGAACTGCTGGCTACAGGGAAGTTGATGGGTTTGTTTTTAATGATTAAACCATTGCCTGAATTGTCTAAAAAGCCAACAAGGCCTTTGATATTCGATTTGCCAAAAAAATTGTAGACATAATCAAATCTACCTGCATTGCCCTCGTGAAAAATAATGGCAAATGCAAATACATTGGCATTTGTAACGCCTCCAACTAAACTGTCACTGCTTTTGGTAAGTCCGAAAAATTGAATAATGTGCTGCCTATTGGGCGCTTCGCCAATGGTATAGCTGTATATTTTATTCGGAAATTCGGTGTTAGGAAAAGGAAGCTTTTTAAGTCTGAAATCGTACCAAAATGGAAACAAACAATTGCGCAAATTTGTAGTATTTGCAAAGTTTGAATCAGGTTTGTAAGAGGTGAAATTGGTAGAGGTATTAAATGAAATATAGCCGTTGTCACTTACCTTATAATTGTTGTAAGTAAAGCCGCTGTATTTGAATGGAAAGGGGAGTGATTGGCTTGCAGACAGTTTCTCGTTGGCCTCAGAACTTGTAATTAATTTAAAATTGCTAGAATCGATGATGGTATTTAAATCGTAACCCAAAGGCACTTCGCCATTGCTCTGGAAATAAAAAAATTGTTGGCCTTTTAATTGTAAACCCAAGGCGTATACTAAAATCAATAGAAGGATAGGTCTGCTCATGGTTAAACAAATTTACATTTTTTATTTTATTATGGCACAAAAAAAAAGCCCCGATTAACGGGGCTTTTTTCAAAATTTTATTATAAAATTATTTTACAACATTTAATTTAGTAGAGGTAATACCATTCGCAGTTGTTACATTGATGGTGTAGATACCTGAAGCTAAATCAGAAGTGTTGATTAAGAAGTTGTTGTCGCCAGCTTCCATCATACCATCTTGCTCAACTGAAACCAATTGACCAACTGTGTTAAATACTTCGATTTTAACGTTGGTGTTTTCAGTTAAATTGATTTTGATGTTAGCATAATCTTTAGCAGGGTTAGGGTATACAGCGTTGATTGATGCTTTAGCAGCAGTTTCTTCTAAACTAGCAGCGATGTTCCATAATCTGGTAGAACCAGCATTTAAGATTGGTCTGTTATTAACATTTGCACCATCATACTCAGCAACGAAACCGATTAAGTTGATAAATGGCACTTTGTTCCAACCGTAGTTGTTTCCAGCATCATCAATAGTACTACAGTATTCAGTATTGTTGTCTTTAGTGTAAGAAACTTTAGTTTCAGCACCTACTACATAAGTAAAGTCATAAGAGTAATCTACGTCTGGCTCAGCTACATCAGGAATGATTGAAGCTAGACCCCAAGCAGAAGAACCAGGGAATCCTCTGGTAACGTGTTGGTGTCTGTAACCGTCCATGAATTGTAATTCATTATACATTGGGTGAGAGGCACCACCTGCACCACCTGAAGAGTGGAATTTACTAAAGTAATTTTGTTGACTCCAGTTGTTTTGGTTAACATTACCTCTAACTTCGTCTTCGCTTACGATAGCGCCAATTCTGATATCACCAGCCCAATAGTCAGAGAAACGAGCAGTTACTCTAAATACAATGGTTCTTGTGGTAGGGTTAAAGCTTTTAGCAGTAATACTAACTTTTACTGGAGCATCAACAGAAAGTCTGTTTGAAATTTCAGCAGCCCAAGTACCTCTGTTTGCAGGGAATACTGTTCTGTCAATAAAGCCATCAGGGTAACCACCGGCATAAGCAGTGTTGATTTTGTCACCTTCAGTAGTAGACATAATATCACCATTGTGGTGCATTACTGGAATAACTCTTCCTGGGTTTTGATCAACAACATCTTTCATGATTAAGTGACCATCTGGGCAATAACCGCACCAGCCGCCAGTAGCTTCTTCGAACAATACATTTCTCTCTATTGTTGAAGTACCTTTATTTCTTAAAACACTTACTTTTATATCGCTATTGTTTGAAACAGCATCAGTACCAGTTACGTTAGGCTCAGAAACCCAAACTTTAACATCGCTTAAAGTACCAACTAAACCGCCAGTCCAAGGAATATTGTGAGTGAAAGTAATTGTGTTATCGCCATTACCCATTAAGCTCAATGAACTCATTGCATAGGTTTTAATTGCACCGCCATCAATTGCGTAATTAACATTTAAGGATGTGATAGGCATTTTGCCATAGTTGGCAATTGTACCACCAATGCTCACTGCATCGCCAACTTTGTAGAATCTGTTTAGATTAGTAGATAATAAAGCAGGATCTAAATCTGGTTGGGTACCGTAATTGAATTGTAAAACTACATTTTTTGCATCAGAGTAATCTGAGGCTACTTTTAAATTTGAAACTGAACCACCAACTGTATAGCCAGTGCTGCCATCAGCATTCTCGCAACCGATAATGCCGGTTGAACCTGCATTGCCAAAGCCGTTGTAAATGATATCAAATCTACCAGAGGTACCTTCGTAAAGTACAATGGCAAATGCGTTAACATCAGTATTAGCAGCAATTGTACCACCTTTTGCAGATAAACCGAAATATTGAATGATATGTCTTCTGTTAGGCGCAGTACCTGTATTATATGTAAAAACTTGAACTGGGAAGTTGGCGTTTGGCGCAGCTTTCAATTCAAAATCTTTCCAAAATGCATAAATCGCATTGTTTGGATCAGCACCTGATAAACTTGAAGACGGAGCAACAGAAGAAGTACCTGAAGTATTGAAAGTAATGTAACCATTATCGCTGGCTTTGTATGAAGAGACAGCGGCACCATAAAAATTGAATGTGAATGGAATGGTTTGAGCAGCAGAAAGAACATCGTTGCTGGTTTTGTTTAAGATAATGCTATTACCAGAAGTAGCAGAAACTTGACCGTTGGTGTATCCTGTTGGATTCACTCCTTCTTTCTTAACATGGTAGTAATTTTGAGCAAAAGCTGACGATGACATCAACAATGCTAACACTGGAAGTATTATTTTTTTCATTTTTCTAATAAAATTTTAGCAATTTTAAGCAAAAAACGACTGATTTAAAAGAAATATTTAATTTATTTTCAACATTTCCACATTTTTTTGACCTACAACAGTCGTGAAAATATTTTCACTTAAACAGTATTCCATGTCTTCTTGGTGGTGTAAGTGTGAAAGGCGTTGATAGTGAGACGATTTAACAAGGTATTCGCCAATATTAGAAGCCGCTTTTTCGTATAAGTCTAAAACCATGTGGGTTGAATCACAGTCAAGGGCGTTTGGTTCATTATTCAGTAATTTTTTAGCCAAGGCCCCAGCATACAAAGAATCCTCTAAATTAACCTTGTCTTTCCATCCTGCACATAATACAACGACAGGTCTGCCATCCGTTTTCAACCACTCGCAAGTGGCATCAATGTTTAAAAAACTACCTGCTATTACATTGCTCGCGCCTGCTGTCATAGCAGCGGTTATACACTTGGTGCCATTGGTGGTTGTTAATGCTAATTTTTTATTAGTCAAGGCACCCTTCATGCATTCAAATGGCGAATTGCCCATGTCAAAACCCTCTATTTTATGGCCGTTGCGCTCGCCAGCAATTACATAGCCATGGTTTTTCAATATAATGGCCTCATCAATTGACTCAACTGCCCTAACAGCAATAGCACCCTCGTGTATGGCGGTGCATATAGTAGAGGTGGCCCTCAAAATATCAATTACCACTACATTTCTATTTTTCACCTCAGCCAAATGCAAAAGGGCCGGACTCAAAACCACTTCAATTTCAAACATTCCACAATAGTAGAAATCTATTTTTCAAAAATCAAATTAAAGGTCTCATTTTTGTACTTTAATTTCAAAATGAGATATAAATTAAGCATAACCCTTGTGTTTTTCTTCCTTCAATGGGGTCTTTTTGGTCAAACCAAAGAGCAATTACTCACCAAAGCCCAAACACAAATTGATGCCAAGGATTTTTCGAATGCCATTACTAGCATCAATCAATGCTTAGATCTTGACGGTCAATTAGCCGTTGCGTATTTTCACCGTGGTTATTGTTACCTCATGCTCAATAAACCCAATATTGCAATGGTAGATTTTAACCAAGCCATTTTATTGGATGCCAATTTACTTGAAGCCTATTTCAACAGGGGTTTAGCTCACCAAACCTTAAAAAACTACACCTTTGCCGAAGGCGATTTTACAAGCTATGTAAAAGCAAAACCAAACGATCCAAAAGCCTATATCAATTTAGCATTTTTACACGAAGAAATGTCTGATTATACAAGTGCTATCGAAGACTATTCAAAATATTTGAAGATCAATCCCAAATCCACAGAAGTACTGAAATACCGCGCCATCGCCTACGCTCAAATAGATTCTGTTAACCTTGCCATAAAAGATTATACCCAATGTTATGCCATCAATTCTAATGATTCTACCATTTGGCTTTTGAAAGGCAATGTCTTCTATGATGCCATGCGTTATAAGGAAGCCATAGAGGCCTACAGTTTGGCCATTTTAATGAATCCAGTGAACCGCGAACCTTTGATTAACCGTGCCGATGCTTATACAGCGTCTAACCAATTTGAAAATGCCATTAACGATTACAAAGCTTTGCTGCGTTTCGACCAATTCAATCCGGATTATTATTTCAATACTGCCTTTTGTTATTTGCAACTCAATCAGCCCAACGAGGCCATTGTCAATTTCGGTAAGGCCATCGACAATGATTACGAGAATCTTGGTCAATTGTTAACCCTGCGAGGAGTAGCGTATAATAATTTACAAATGAAAACAGAGGCTTGCAACGATTGGCAAAAAGCTTATGCCATCGGCTATAAAGAAGCTGCTACGTATCAGAACAACTATTGTAAGTAAAGTTTACTTTTCGAAAATTTTGAATTTTCCCAAGCCCCATTTTTGCAAACTTTGGGCTGATAAATATAAAGTTAAATATCAATTCAATAGATATTTTCCTATTAAGACTCTTAATCTAATGAGAGCAGCATTAGTAGCTGAGAAGGATAATTTCTTTAGATCCTTTGTCGATAAAGCTTTTAATGCAATCTGGATTGACTCGATGAATATGAATGATGAAGAAGTATTTTTAAAATTTATAAAAAGCCAAGATGTAAATGCTGATTTATTTTCATTAAAATATAATGATCCTGTAGTAAAAAATGATCTTATAAAAAGAACTAACGATTCTTTTGCAAAAGGAATTTTTGGTGTTCCAAGCTTTATTGTAAATGGAAAATTATTCTGGGGTCAAGACCGATTGGAATTTGTACTTAGTGAAGCTAAGAAGTAATTACTTCTTTTTTACCTCTACAACTTTAAAGCCTTTTTCTTTTAAAGCTCCAAATCCACCTCTAACATGAGATACTTTTGGAAAACCCATCTCTTTTAATGATCTGGTTGCAAGCGCAGATCTCATTCCTTGAGCACAAAATAAAATTAAATTTTTATCCAGTGGAATATCGTTTTTAGAATAAGGGCTTTCTGGATCCACCCAAAACTCAAGCATACCTCTTGGAATGTGCTTGCAATTTTCAATGGTTCCATCTCTCCATAACTCTCTAACATCCCTAATATCTATCAAAATTGCATTTTCTTTTTCAATTCTAGATTTCGTCTCTTCAGGAGTTAAAGTTTCTATATCTTTAAGAACTTTATCAACAAGATCTTTTGCTGAAGTAATTTTCATAGAACTTAATATATAAATAATTAAAGTAATATTATCTTATATGAAAATACAAAAAAGTAATAAAAAAAATTTCTTGAAAAAAATTTTTATAAAAATTTGTATACTTTTAAAT
>CAJBKH010000134.1 GCA_903953615.1 uncultured Bacteroidota bacterium | reverse complement strand
TGAACGTGTAAGAATTGCATAGAATGAAGGTGCTGCGAGAAGTAATAATCCCAGTTGTAAAACGTAGGCAGAAGCGATATAGTCTTCTAGTCCATTTTCCTTTAACAAACCTTCATAAATTAATTTGCCTCTTCGGTAGGAGGGTGTTAAAAAACGCAAAGCAATAATGGCAATTGAATAAATAAAAATTGGCGCCATGACCACCGATTGCTTTTTTCTATACAATAATTCACATTGAATGGTAATTGGTTCAGCGCTCATAACAAGGTTCACAAATGTATTCTTTTTTTAATTTCAAGCCAATAACTAATTAAATGATTAATAAAAAAAACATACCAAACGGTATGTAATTGCGAACAAACCTTCCTGCCTTCTGCCAACTGCTTATACTGCCTACAAAAACACATCGAAGCAACCAATCATAATCCTAGCACAATTAATTCGAAGAAACGAAGCTTACTGCTTACTGCATACTGCATACGAAAAACAAATCGAAGCAACAAGCCACAAAACAAGCACAACTATCTCGAAGCAACCTCGCTTACTGCCAACGGCTTTCTGCCTCTTTCTCAGTCACCCTGAGCTTGTCGAAGGGGCCTACTTCCACCAACCCATCAAGGTTGTAAAGCGCACCAAGAAAATACCACCAATGATCATTAACAATAATCCAAAGTATTTATTAATCGTAAAGAAGATCCGTGCGTTTAGTTTTTTGCCAATTAAGTGAGATAAAAAAACTTTAAGTACATCCATTAAAAAGAGCATCAACAAAATAGTAAATACATTAATTGAGATGAGTAATTTGTATTGCAACTCCTCGGCATATTTTAAACTGATAGAGCCCAAAACATTGAACCATAAAATAAAGGTAAATGGGTTGACTAAGTTGAGTGCAAAACCCTTCATTAAACTTTTGGAGTGTGGTACCCTTTCCGAGTATGAAATTAAAAATGCCTTGTATTGGTGCCTGAAAGATTTGATGCCCAGTAAGAATAAAACAATCGCTCCTAGCAAACTGTACATTTTTTGAAACGAGGCTGTTTGCATAAATTCCGAAAAGCCAAAAATGCAGAGCGCCACCACTAATAAATCGCTTAAAAAAACACCCGATGCTAAAATAACGCCTTTCTTAAATCCCTCTTGAATACTGGTGTGTATGAGTTTGAAAAACGCAGGACCGAACAACAAGATGCTAATAAAAAAACCTTGCCAAATGCCATTGAGTATGGGGAAGAGATACATCTATATTGTTTATTTTTTTAGGGTTGAAGGGTTGCACAATGACCTATGCACAAATTGAAGTATCAATAATTTGTTCATATCGTCTTTACAAGACTAATCAAATATCTTTAAATTTGCAAACTATGTATAATAACATTCTTACTTCAAACGAAAATGGTATCCTTACCATCACGATAAACAGAGAATCGAAATTAAATGCTTTGAACATCGAAACTTTGCAAGAAATAAAGCAGGCAGTTACAGGGGCTCAAACCGATGCAACAGTTACGGGGATTATATTAACGGGTGCCGGTCCTAAAGCATTTGCAGCAGGAGCAGATATTTCGGAATTCGTGAATTTTGATGTAAAACAAAGTACAAAAATGTCGGCCGATGGACATGAGGTAATGAACACCATAGAGCGTTCAGCCAAAGTAATAATTGCCGCAGTGAATGGTTTTGCCTTAGGTGGTGGTTGCGAGTTAGCCATGGCATGTCATTTAAGAGTAGCCTCGGATAATGCCAAATTCGGTCAGCCCGAAGTGAACCTAGGAGTGCCTCCAGGTTATGGTGGTACCCAACGCTTAATACAATTGGTTGGCAAATCGAAAGCAATAGAATTATTATTAACTGCCGATGCGATTGGCGCCAACGAAGCCCTGGAATACGGACTTGTAAATTATGTAACACCTTTGGATGATTTATTGCCAAGATGTTGCGAGATATTAAATAAAACGGCTACTAAATCTCCTATGGCCATTAAAGCAGTAATCAATTGTATTAACGGTTATTTCCAAGATGGTAAAGATGGCTTCAAAACCGAAATCAAAGAATTCGGGGAATCATTTGGTACTGCCGATTTCAAAGAAGGTACGGATGCCTTCCTGAATAAGCGCAAAGCGGCCTTCCAACGGTAGGAGAGATTTTACCACATAAGTGAGATAAGTAATTTTTTTTAGTATGTTTTTCTAAAAATAATTTTAGTTAATTTAAAACTTGGAGCTTTTGCTCTACAATTGTCAAGTGAACATAAGTTTTTTTTTGCTTTGCAAAAAACAAAGCCGATAGTCACTAATTAAAGAGAATGGCAGGATGTTTTAAAATGATTTTCGAAGGACAGTGCCACGGAGTCGCAACGAAGTATTAAGCACATCTAAGTTTTTTTGCGCTGCAAAAAAAGTTTCCCAATATTCAAAAAATAATCATTCAAAAATTACTCATGTGCCCTTATCCTCTTTTTTACATGGTAAAAAAGAACTTATGTTCACTTAATTAACCTC
>CAJBKH010000133.1 GCA_903953615.1 uncultured Bacteroidota bacterium | reverse complement strand
GATCTAGAAACTTATACCACCGAGCAACTGCAAACTGCTGAGCAAGCTTTGTTGAATGAAGAAACTTTAGCGATTGAGGTTGAAGGAAAAGATGAAGGCGAGCAATTAACCCATATTTTGGCCGCTGTTTTTTGTCAAGAGGAAATGGCTAAAACGGGTATTAATATCAACCAAGCTGTGCGTTTATACAGCCAAAGGGTTAGAGGGTCTATTAATTAAGAAATATTTTAGTGCAATCAAAAAGAAGGCACGCGATTAATCGCGTGCCTTCTTTTTTTATTACTGTGGGGATGCGATTAATCGCATCCCCACAGTAATATTATGAAAATTTTCCTTTGAATTTTTCCTTGATATCGTTGGTAATGTCTCTTACCTCTTGTTCTTTGCTTAAGCTGCTAATGAACAAAATGTCTTCGGTGTCGATAACCATACCACCTTCCATACCTTCTACAACTACAAGTTTATCATCACCCGATTCACAAATAATTAAACTGTTGTTGGTGTTGTAAACGCGCATGTTTTTGCCGTGCAATAAATTGCCGTTTTTATCTTTCTTGCGCAATTCATAAAGTGATTTCCAAGTACCTAAATCGCTCCAGCCAAAAGTAGCAGGAAGAATAGATGCAATCTTGGTTTTCTCCATGATGGCATAATCAATAGAAATGGATTTGCAAAAAGGATATTGTTTATTGATGAAGGTCTGCTCATCGAGGGTATTGTATTTTTTCAGTCCTTTTTTGAAGATGGCATGCATATCAGGTTGGTAGGCTGCAAACTCCTCTAAAATATCGGCTGCTTTCCAAATAAAAATACCGCTGTTCCAATAAAAATCGCCACTTTCTAGAAAAGTCATGGCCAAATCATGCGATGGTTTTTCTGTAAAAGTTTTAACAGGAATAACGCCAGTTTTGCCTTCGTCGTTTTTAAATTGGATGTAGCCGTAACCAGTATCCGGACGGTTAGGTTTAATGCCCAAAGTAACCAATTCTTTATTCGATTCGGTGTGTTTTAAGGCTGTTAGAATACTGTCTTCAAAAGCCGCATCATCTGTAATCAAATGATCACTTGGCGCGAAAATAATATTTGCCTTTTCATTTTTTGCGAACAATTTATAACTAGCATAAGCCACACAAGGCGCTGTATTCATGGCAGCTGGTTCGGCTAAAATATTTTGCTCGGGTAAATTTGGCAATTGATCACTTACCAACAAGCTATAGCCGGCATTGGTAATGACATAAATGTTTTCTTCTGGTATAATGCGTTTATAACGCTCGTAGGTAAGTTGCAAAAGCGATTTACCTACTCCTAAAATGTCGTGAAATTGTTTTGGGTAATTCTTTTTACTTAAAGGCCAGAATCTGCTGCCGATTCCGCCTGCCATGATTACCACATAATGATTTTTATTTTTCTTCATGCTTTGTTTTAATTTTTTATGCTATTAAGCCTTCTTTGTTTAAATCGTGAATATGCACCATCCCTATGTATTTTGAACAATCTGTCACAATCATTTGACTGATTTTATTGTCTCTCATAATCTCTATAGCATTCACTGCTAATTCATCTGCTTCGATGGTTTTTGGCGAACCATTCATAATATCAGCCGCCACTATGCCTTTTAAATCGGTTGTTTTTTCGATAAGTCTACGAATGTCACCATCTGTAATCATGCCTTTAATCACACCATTGTCTATTACGACTGTTGCGCCTAAGCGCTTTTTAGAGATTTCTACAATAACCGTTTGGATTGAATCATTGGGTTGAACTGCTGGCTGTTCATTTTGAGTGGCCAAGTCTCTAACCGTTAAATAGAGGCGCTTGCCCAATGCGCCACCTGGATGGTATTTCGAGAAATCTGAAGATGAAAAATCTTTGCATTTGAGCAAAGCCACTGCCAAAGCATCGCCCATTAAAAGTTGAGCCGTTGTGCTTGTAGTGGGTGCCAAATTATTCGGACAAGCTTCTTTAGCGACCGTTGTATTTAAAATAAAATCTGCAGAATTTGCTAAAACGGAGTCGATATTGCCCACAATGGCAATCAATTTATTGCCAAATTGCTTCAATAAAGGTGCCAAAGCTTTAATTTCTGGCGTATTTCCACTTTTAGAAATCGCGATTACTACATCGTCTTTTTGAATGATTCCTAGGTCGCCATGAATGGCATCGGCTGCATGCATAAAGATAGAAGGGGTGCCAGTAGAATTAAGCGTTGCTACAATTTTCTGCGCAATAATGGCGCTTTTACCTATGCCTGTAATCACCACTCTTCCATTCGATTCTAAAATGAGAAGAATAACTTTTGCAAAGGTTTCATCTATAAAATTAATAAGGTCCGCAACATTGTCCAATTCAGATTGAATGGTTGTTTTACCAAAGTTAATTATTTCATCAATTGATTTATTCATCGGAGGGCCTTAATTCAAAAACATTGCAAAATAAAGCCAAAATAATGGAAAATAATTTTTTTTTAAAAAAGGTTTGGTGGTATGGTGTCAATAGTATTAATTTAGTGTCATCAAATTTTTAACAAATTAACAAGACAATAATAGAATAGAAATGACAACAATGCAGCGACAGATGGATGCTAAATTAGCATTAAAGGAGTTTTTCGGATTCGATGGGTTTAAGGGTACGCAACAACAAGTTGTTGAAAGTGTTTTGAGGGGGGAAGACTGTTTTGTAATTATGCCAACTGGCGCTGGTAAATCATTGTGTTATCAATTACCAGCCTTAATGATGCCTGGCACCGCTATTATTATTTCACCACTGATTGCTCTAATGAAAAACCAAGTGGATAGTATCCGTGGTTTTTCAGATACCGATCACGTAGCACACTTTCTTAACTCTTCGCTTTCTAAAACCGAAATCACCAAGGTGAAAGAGGACATGAGTCACGGTAATACCAAATTGTTATATGTAGCACCAGAAACGTTAAAGAAAGAAGAAACCATTGATTTCTTAAAAAGCATCACCATTTCCTTTGTCGCCATTGACGAAGCACACTGTATCAGTGAGTGGGGACATGATTTTAGACCGGAGTACCGCAGAATTAAACAAATGATCAAGGACATCAATGATGTGCCAATGATTGCTTTAACTGCCACTGCCACACCAAAAGTACAAAGTGATATTCAGAAAAACCTAGGCATGCAAGAGGCTGTCATCTATAAATCTTCTTTTAATAGAGATAATTTATACTATGAAGTAAAGCCAAAAGGCAGCAAAGAGAAAGTTTTTAAAGATATTATCTCATGCATTAAAAGCCGACCGAACCGTTCGGGGATTATATACTGTTTGAGCAGAAAACGTGTTGAGGAAATTGCAGAAATGCTGACTTTAAACGGTGTTAAGGCTTTGCCTTACCATGCGGGGTTAGATGCCAAAACACGTGCCAATAACCAAGATGCTTTCCTTATGGAGGATTGCAATGTTATTGTTGCAACCATCGCTTTTGGTATGGGTATCGATAAGCCCGATGTGCGTTTTGTTATTCACTTCGATGTGCCAAAGAGTTTGGAAGGGTATTACCAAGAAACTGGTAGAGGCGGTAGAGATGGCATGGAAGGTGATTGTATTTTGTTTTACAATCCAAGTGATATTGAGAAGTTAGAGAAATTCATGAAGGACAAGCCAGTGGCCGAAAGAGAAATTGGCACCTTGTTATTGGATGAAACGTCTGCATTTGCAGAAAGCTCTCAATGCCGTAGACGCTTATTGCTAAGCTATTTTGGTGAATCCTTTAACGATGAAAATTGTAATGCCATGTGCGACAACTGTCGCCATCCAAAACCTAAGGTTGATGTTACCGAAGATGTAGTGATTGGACTGAAAGCCTTGGATAGTTTAAAAGGCGAAACCGATTTAAGTCATCTAGTGAATTATGTGATTGGTAAAAAGTCCGATACCATCAAAGACCATGGGCACGAGAACTTTCCGTTGTTTGGCGCTGGAAAAGACAAAGACAAAATATTTTGGAAAGGTGTTTTTCGCATTGGTTTATTGAACGGTTATATCAACAAAAACATTGAAAAATATGGCTTGTTAAGTTTAACTGAAGAAGGCCACAAAGCCATCGCCAATCCTAAGAAATTTGAGATGGCCAAGGATACTGAATTTGCTTTTGTTACCGATGATACATTTGAGAATGCCGTATTAGAAAGTATTTCTGATGCCGTATTGTTTGCAGATTTAAAAGATTTGCGCAAACGTGTCGCCAAAGAAAATAACTTGCCTCCGTATGTGATTTTCCAAGATCCATCTTTGGATGATATGGCCACCAAATACCCAATTACCATGGAGGAGTTAGAAACCGTACATGGTGTTGGTAAAAACAAAGCGGCTAAATATGGTCAGCAATTCATTGATTACATTGCCACCTACGTTAAGGAAAATAATATCGATCGTCCAATGGATGTGGTGGTAAAAACTTCGGGTGAAAAATCGAAGAAAAAAATCGCCATTATTTTAAACATTGATAAGAAGATGGCGTTAGAAGATATAGCGCGTAGCAATGGTTTAGCTTATCAAGAGTTAATGGATGAGTTGGAGCAAATGGTCACTTTAGGCACTAGCTTAGATTTGCATTATTGCATCGATGAAATAATCGAAGAGGAATTTCAAGAAGAAATTTTTGAGTATTTCAAACGCCAAGAAGACGATGATTTGGAGCGCGCTGTAAAAGATTTTGACAATGATTTTTCTTATGAAGAATTACAGTTAATGCGCTTGCAATTTATCAGCGATATGGCCAACTAATTTGCATTTTGTTATGCAGATTAAACCTCTGCTTGCGAAGAATATTCGTCTATTGAAAACAAACCCTTGTCTAATGTGAATTAGTTAGATTTTTTTAGTCGGGATTAGTGTTTAATTTTGACCACTACGGATACACAACTCCCTCATCTTGAACAATTGTTTTACAAGTATCAGCCAGGCTTGCATTGGTTTTGCATGCAATATGTAAAATCGGCCGAAGATGCTGATGAAATTGTAAATGATACTTTTTTAGTCGCATGGCATAAAAAAGCGGAACTGACTTTGGATGATTCTATTAAAAATTATTTGTACACCATTGTCAGAAATAAGAGTTTAAACCTGTTAAAAAAGAAGAAACTCGACGCTGTCATGTTGGAGGCTGAATACGAAATTGCCTCTAATGATATCTCGATTATTGAACAATTGCAAGCCAAAGAAACTGAAAAATTGGTGTTCGAAGTCATAGAAAAATTACCGCCGCGTTGCAAACAAATTTTTATTCTAAGTAGAAGGGAGGGCATGCCCAACAAAGCCATTGCAGACCTAATGCAGTTGAGTGAAAAAACAATTGAAAATCAAATTACCATTGCCATTCGGGTGATAAAGGAGAGTTTGAAACATCGCCAAGCCCAAGAAAATGGTTTTAAAATTGTGCTTTTGCCATGGTTGGCTACTTGGTTAATCAATAGTATCTAAACCCAAGATTTACTTTTTTCTGAATTAGAGGGCTTTAGGACATTAAAAACAAATTATGCACCCCTTTTGATTTATACTTACATAACCTTACCTTTGCATTTGGCAAAATTAGCCCCCAATTATAAATAACCTTTAATGGCCGAAATTAGATTAGTAAAAGCAGCAGCAGAATTAAATGTCAGTGTGCAAACGATAGTAGAAAGTTTGCAGAAGAAAGGATTTGCTATAGAAAATAAACCTACAGCAAAACTGAATGATGAAATGTACCAGTATGTATCCAATCTATTTGTTTCTGATAAAGCTGCAAAAGAAGAGTCTAAATCTCAAGGACTAAAACTTAAGAAACGCGAGGATATCGTTAAGGTTGAAGAGCCTGTTCAAAAGAAAGTTGTTGAAGTAGTTGAGACACCAGAAGAACCTGAAGTACTCATCAAAAATATCGCGCCTGTAAAAGAGGTTGTGAAAGAAGAAGTGGTTGAGGCGCCACCAGTAAAAAAAGAAGTTAAAGTTGAACCTATAGCAGAAGTGGTAGAAACACCGCCAGTGCAAAAATTAGGTTTGAATGTTAAAGGCAAAATCGACCTTGATAAAAAGAAACCTGAGAAAATCGAAACCAAGGTAGTTGAAAAACCTGTTGAACCAGAAGTGGTACCAGAGGTTATAATACCAGAGGTAAAAGTAGAAGCACCTAAAGTGGTAGCTCCTCCGGTAATTGAAGAAGCTATACCAGAAGAAGAAAGAGAATTGGTAAAAGCCAATTTGGTAGAGTTAGGTGGATTAACCATCAGAGGTAAAATTGAATTAAAACCTGAGCCTGTAGCAAAACCTAAGCAACCTTATGAGAGTCCTGCGAACAGAGAAAAACGCAAACGCAAATCAGGTGCTATTAAGGTTAATATCCAACAGGAGATAAGAGTTAACAAACAAAACTTACCGAAGAAAGACGAACCGAAAAAAGAAATTACCCAAAAAGAAATTCAATCGAAGTTAAAAACAACGTTGAATAAAATTGGTTCTTTCGGTCGTGGCAAAACAAATAAATCGAAGTTCAAACGTCAGAAGAGAGATGATCACTTCCAGACCAGACAGAACGAGCAAGATAGATTAGAGCAGGAAGAAAAAATCTTAAAGGTAACAGAATTCCTGACTGCAAATGATTTGGCGAAGATGATGGATGCGCAAGTAGTAGACGTTATTTCAGCGTGTTTCTCATTGGGTATGATGGTGTCTATCAATCAAAGATTGGATGCAGAAACCATTACACTTGTTGCTGATGAGTTTGGATTCGAAGTTGAATTCGTAGATGCTGAAGAAACCATTGCATTTGACGAAGAAGAAGATGATGTAAACAAATTGGTTCCACGTCCACCTATTGTTACGGTAATGGGTCACGTAGATCATGGTAAAACATCCTTATTGGATTATATCCGTCATGCGAATGTAATTGCCGGTGAGGCGGGTGGTATCACACAGCACATCGGTGCTTATGAGGTAACATTGCCAAAAGGCGAAAAAATAACATTCTTAGATACACCGGGTCACGAAGCGTTTACAGCGATGCGTGCAAGGGGTGCTAAAGTTACCGATATCGCAGTTATTGTGATAGCGGCCGACGATAGTATCATGCCACAAACACGTGAGGCGATTAGTCACGCGCAGGCAGCTAACGTACCAATGGTATTCGCCATTAACAAAATGGATAAAGACGGTGCCAATGCCGAGAAAATCAGAGAGGCATTAGCCGGTATGAATATATTAGTAGAGGAGTGGGGCGGTAAGTTCCAAAGTCAGGAAATCTCTGCTAAGAAAGGTTTGAACATTGATAAATTACTCGAAAAAATATTACTCGAGGCTGAGTTATTAGATTTGAAAGCAGATCCTACAAGAAATGCCAAAGGTACCATTGTAGAAGCGCGTTTAGATAAAGGTCGTGGTATCATGGTAAACCTATTGGTTGAAACAGGTACTTTAAAAGTGGGTGATCACTTAGTTGCTGGACCGAATTATGCGAAAGTAAAAGCATTGTTCAACGAAAGAAACGTAAGAGTTGATGCTGCTGGTCCTGGTACACCTGTGAGTATGCTTGGATTCAGTGATGCACCATCTGCGGGCGATCCGTTGGTTGCATTTAATACCGAAGATGCTGCAAAAGATTTAGCAAACAAACGCCAACAGTTAATGCGTGAACAAGGTATTAGAACTACCAAACACATAACACTCGATGAGATTGGTAGACGTTTAGCGGTTGGTAATTTCAAAGAGTTGAACTTAATTGTGAAGGGTGATGTGAACGGTTCGGTGGAAGCATTGAGCGATTCATTATTAAACTTAGGCAATAGCGAAGTATTGGTGAAAGTAATACACAGAGGTGTTGGTCAGATTACAGAGAGCGATGTATTGTTAGCGTCTGCTTCTGATGCCATCATTATCGGCTTCCAAGTGCGTCCTTCGCCTAGTGCTAAGAAATTGGCCGAGGCTGAGCAAATTGATATTCGTCATTACTCAATCATTTACCAAGCCATCGATGAGATTAAATCTGCAATCGAGGGTATGTTAAGTCCTGTGATTAAAGAAACCATTATTGGTAACGTAGAAGTAAGAGAAGTATTCAAAATTACTAAGGTTGGTGCCATTGCAGGTTGTATGGTTACCGATGGTAAAATTACCAGATCTTGTAAGGTGCGTATCATACGCGATGGTGTGGTGGTTCATACAGGTGCATTAGAATCATTGAAACGATTTAAAGACGATGTTAAAGATGTGATGAAAGGATTCGAGTGCGGTATCTCATTGAAGAACTACAGCGACATGCAAGTAGGTGATAATTTCGAAGCATTCGAAGAAACCAGTATCGCCAGAAAATTGGAATAGTACCAATTGATAAAATATTAAGAATAGGGGCTAAGGCCCCTTTTTTTATGCTTAGGATTTTGTGTTAAATTGAATTTAAATTATACGTTGATTTTACATCTAATTTAAGACACCTAATTTCTTTAAGTAAACTTCTATTTCAAATTTTACAAGAGGACTATAACCCACCCATCTTTTTACTTCATTGAAATTTGAATCTAATAGGACCAAAGTAGGAAAAGCAGAAATAGTTTGCATAGGTGCATGGTAATTACAATCTAATTGAGGTATATGATAATTTCTTTTATTGAGATAAGTAAGTATGTTTTGTTCTTTATCAGTTTCATCGACTCCAATGATCATTATTTTACTTGTATCTATTTTATCTTCCATCTGCGACATTAAGGGCATCATTTTTTGGCAAGGCCCGCAGTTTAAATACCAATAATCAAACAGTATGTATTTTTTGTTTAATACAACATGCTGCTGATTTAATAAATTTAGAATCTTTGTACTTTTATTAATGGTGTCCTTTGCCATTCCTTTGATAGGTTTTAACCAACCCGCAGGTGTATCAGTGAAATTTCCTAATTGATACTTTTTACTAAGCTCAAGGAATGATTCTTTTTTGGAATAAGTAAATTCTGCTCCAAAGTATTCATCGGATTCCTCTTCATTTAAATTGATATCCTCTATTTTAAAAATCTCAAAGTATTTGTTGATGTATATACTACGGTAACTTTGTTTTTCTTTTTTTCTTTTTTGTCTGATGATGATGGTATCAGGTGTATACTTTAAAAGAAAGGGTTTATCATATTGCGCTTTACTAAAATCACCACGGTCATTACTCGGAATAAGTGTTAATCCCCAACTAAAATAAGAATAATAAAGGCTATTTTCTTTGCTATTGATGGTGCTTTTAAGATCGAGGAAATAAGACTTTTGTATCGTGTTTTTAAAGGTATCATTTCTTATCCATTTGTATTTTAAAATATTGTTTTTAAAGTGATAAATATAGAAAGGAGCAGATACACAGAATTCGGGATTATACCGATTCATATTTTTTAATTGGTATACATAAGTTCTACCTAAAAGAATGGCGGTATCAGTGTATCTGCTCTTCGTTAAATATTTTATAACCACAACTGAATCTTTCAAATTGCATAAACTTTCATATTTTGTTATTACTGCAGAATAAATAGAATCAACACTTTGTGAATGCACAGAAAAATTC
>CAJBKH010000132.1 GCA_903953615.1 uncultured Bacteroidota bacterium | reverse complement strand
AGGGCTTTTGATTTATATAAATACAACACAACCCCACTCGAAATAATCAGCAGGATAAAAAGCCCCAATAAAAATTTAACAAATAAACTTCTTTTTGTTTTCATGAATACTGTACAAAATAACCCAAAACCTATGAATATATTGTTATGAAGCCTTGCAATTCTTTCAAACGGTTTTTTAATCCGCTCAAGGCCACTTATTTTTGCAACTTATATGGAAATCATAGAAACAGGATTTAAGGATCTATTGCTATTAAAACCAAAGGTATTCAAAGACCCTCGTGGTTACTTTTATGAAAGTTATAACAAAGCTATTTTTCACAATGCGGGCATCACGGTAGAATTTACCCAGGACAACCAGTCGCTTTCAAATAAAAACATTGTAAGAGGCATGCATTTTCAAGCACCTCCCCATGCACAAGGCAAATTGGTGCGTGTTATCAAAGGCGCTGTGCAAGATGTGGTGGTTGACATTAGAAAAAATTCACCAACCTATGGTCAAAATTATGCGGTCGATTTAACCGAAGATAATTTCTTAATGCTATGGATTCCACCCGGCTTTGCACATGGTTTTGCAACATTGGAAGACAACACAATTTTCGCTTACAAATGCACCGACACTTACCATCCTGAAACCGAAGGTGGCCTTGCATGGGACGACCGTGAATTGGGCATCAAATGGCAAGTGAACGACCCTATTCTTTCTGAAAAAGACACCAAATACAAACCTTTTAGTTTATTCATATCACCATTTTAATAATAAATTTATGGAGCCTCACATTGAAAAACTAGTTGAACAATTAACTGAAAAATACCAAAGAACGGGGCAAGATGTGGCCTCTTATTTGGAAGGTTTATTGGTAAGTGATTACGTGCCTTATTGGGACTACATTCATTTAGATACTTTGTTGACTTTACAAAAGCCAAAAACAAAATACAAAGATGAGCGCATCTTTATCATGTACCATCAAATTACAGAATTGTATTTTAGATTGATCCTAGATGAGTGCGAGCAAATTACAGACAACATTCAATCGACCGCGCAGAAGGCAGAATTCGAAATGCGTTTAAAGCGCATCAACCGCTATTTTAAAAACCTGACCGATTCATTTGATGTGATGGGACAAGGGATGGAGCAAGCACAATTCCTTAAATTCAGAATGGCTTTATTGCCTGCTAGTGGCTTTCAAAGTGCGCAATACCGCACCATCGAATTATACGCAACAGAGTTCAATCATTTGGTGCACCCCGATTTCAGAAACAATTACACTGCTGAGAGTGATTTGGATGAGATGTACCAAAAAATTTATTGGAAAACTGGTGCCACTGAATTGGGCACTGGCAAAAAAACCTACACACTTCAACAGTTCGAAGAACAATATGATACCCCTTTATTAGCAATTGCAAAAACGATGAAGGGTAAAACCATCGGCAGAATTGCCAACCACTATTTCGAAGGTGATGCCGATATCAATAAACAATTGCGTTTTTTCGATACCAATGTGAATGTTAATTGGCCGTTGGCCCATTACAAAACAGCGGTAAAGTATTTACAGCGCGACCCAGAAACCATTGCTGCTACAGGTGGTACCAATTGGCAAAAATACTTACCTCCGCGTTTCCAAAAGCGTGTTTTTTATCCGAACCTTTGGTCGGCACAAGAACTCGAAGAATGGGGTAAAGCTTGGGTCGAAGAGGCCCGTGCTTAATTTAATAACCGTATTTTTCTTTCCAGCGTTTTTTCAAAAACTCACGCATTTCATGTTCTCTTGGATTATTTCCTGGTACAAAAAAAGCAGTGCCTTTTAATTGATCGGGCAAAAATTCTTGTTCCACAAAATTACCGGGATGTGAATGCGCATAGGCATAATCTTTTCCATAGTTAATTTCTTTCATCAACTTGGTTGGGGCATTTCTTAAATGCAGCGGCACCGCTTGGGCACCTGTTTTTGCAACCACTTCTAAAGCTTGATTAATAGCCATGTATGAGGCATTGCTCTTAGGAGAACATGCCAAATAGGTAGCGCATTGCGATAATATAATTCGTCCTTCGGGCATGCCTATAGATTGTACCGCAGTTAATGTATTAGTTGCTAATACAAGCGCAGTTGGATTCGCATTGCCAATGTCTTCCGATGCTAATATCAACATTCTTCGGGCTATAAATTCAGGATTCTCGCCTCCTGCTATCATGCGCGCTAAATAATAAACCGCTGCATTTGGGTCGCTGCCACGCATGCTTTTAATAAACGCTGAAATAACATTGTAGTGCTCCTCTCCTGCCTTGTCGTATACAATGGTATGGTTTTGTAAGGCATGCTTAACATTATCATCAGTTATAACAACTGGCGATACACCTTGCGATGCAACCATCTCTATAATGTTCAGTAATTTCCGCCCATCGCCCCCACTGTATTGTAAGAGTGCATCACTCTCACTTATACTCACTTGTTTTTCATTCAAGAAATCATCGTTCGCAATGGCATGTTCGGCCATCTGTAACAAATGTTGTTTGGTTAATTCCTTTAAAATATAAACTTGCGAACGCGATAACAAGGCGTTGTTGACTTCGAATGAAGGGTTCTCGGTAGTAGCACCTATCAATAAAATAAAACCAGCTTCAACCGCACCTAACAAGGCATCTTGCTGACTTTTATTAAAGCGATGGATCTCATCTAAAAACAACAATATTTTACCTTGTTCTTTTGCATCGGCTATAATTTTTCGAACATCATTAACTCCTGCACTGATGGCACTTAATTGCACATACGGCAATTTCAAAGTTTCACCAATTATACGCGCTAACGTCGTTTTACCAACACCTGGTGGCCCCCATAAAAGGATACTCGGCATGTTCCCATTCTCCAATAATCTTCGCAAGGGCGCACTCGGACCTACAAGGTGCTCCTGACCAATATATTCATCTAATGTTTTGGGTCTTACCCGCTCTGCTAAGGGAATGTTTTGCATAAATTATCCTTTGACAAAGATAGGTTTGAAATTGAATTTATTCTTTCAATTCATTGCAAATAAAATTAGAAGAAAAGGTTAACGCAACAAACTTACAGTACCTTCATAATTGTAGAGCTGACCATCAAATGCTGTTACCTTCACAACCCATGCATAGACATCTTGCTGGCAATCGCCATCACGGTATCTACCGTTCCATGTTTCGTATTTATTGTCTGTCTCCCATAGCAATTCACCCCAACGGTTGAACACTTCAATATGGAAGGTTTTTTCACCGTTTACCACTGCATAGAACGTGTTGTTCAATTTCGGACCAGTACCCTCAGGACTGAAGGCTGTTGGCACGAATACTGTTACATCGGGTCCTATCTTACGCAATTGGCTAATGGTATCCCAACATACAAAGTCTTCTGTCAATACTGTTGGATCGGCCGATTGTGGATATGTAAAGGTTGATTTCAAGAACACATAATAACTGGTTGTATCGGTTGGATATGTGTGGATTGGATTCTCTAGTGTGCTAGTATCATCCGGGTTGTTCAAGTTGTCAAAGTTCCACTCGTGGGTCATGGTTCCCCATGTTACTTTTGAATTATTAAAGAACTTGAATTTAGGGAAGGCTACAGTGGTAAAGAAACCTGGATCGCTGGTAAAGCCTGCCTTTGGTGTAGGTATAATTCTTACATATCCCAATGAATCTTTTGTTACCGCGCAAGATTCTGTTGGCAATGCACCCCATTGGTTGTGAACTGTTAATTTTACATTGTACCAACCTTGTTTTGAGATTGGATACTTGATACCTACAGGAGATCCATCTGTGCTATTTAAGATACTATCGCCATTGCCATAATACCAATCGTAACGCAATTTTGATTGATCAGCTGGTTGGGTTACAAATGTGCTAAAGTCGATTAAGCCTGGCTCACATTGTACAAAGTGCATTGGCATACTCCATACTGGATATGGCTCTAATACCACTCTTAAATTATCAGATACTTGCGGACAAACACCTTCTTTGTTACTTGTTATTGTTAAGATGGCTTCACCTGCAACTGTATCTTGTGTACCTTGGAAATAAGTTGTATTTGGAAGTGTTGTACCTTTTAAGAAGGTACCATCTCCACTTGTGCTCCATACAATGCCTTTGGTTACAAACTTGCTGGTAGAATTCAATACAAAAGTATCGTTCTCGCAGAGTGTGTATGGATCGGCATTGGTAATGGTAATCTCTGGTTGTGTTTGAATGGTTTTAAAGGTAAAGCCAGTATCCGAACACTTGGTCAGTGGATTGGTATATTTGAATACCAATTTATAAGGCCCTTCGAATTGTTGAGCACCTGGACCTTTGCTAGGATCAAAAGTTGAACCAGTTACAAATGAACCATACCATGAACTGTTAGGGTCGTTATCAGGGTAGTTGGTTTTCAATTGGAAGATACCAGAAGTAGAACAAACGGTATCAGGACGCGATAATTTAATTTGAGGTAATCCATTCACATTAATATCGGTGCTATCTGTTACCATACATCCACTAGAGGTATCGGTAAATTTCAATTGGTATTGACCAGACCCTGTACTTGGATCAAATCTCTTCTGAAGTTTTACGGCATTGTTTATCGCATTGTTAACAGCTGGCAAGGTTTTATCTCTTGAACCACCAAAGGCGATACATTTCCAATAGCCATCTGGGAATCTTCTGCCGCTGTTCTTCTCAACTACAAAGCTATCTAAGGCTAGCAAAGGGTAGTTAATACATTGACTAGGAATTGGATCAAATTGTATTTCTGGTAAACGAACAACTGTGATTCTTGCAGTATCGCATTTTTGACAGCTGGTACTTGGATTTTTGAAGCAATACTCCACCATGTAATCACCTGTTTTGTTGTT
>CAJBKH010000131.1 GCA_903953615.1 uncultured Bacteroidota bacterium | reverse complement strand
TATTTTTACCGGCAATATCATAGCCTGTTCCATGGTCGGGACTGGTTCTTATAATTGGCAAACCAGCAGTATAATTTATTCCATCGTCAAAAGCAATTGATTTAAATGGTATCAATCCTTGGTCGTGGTACATGGCCAAAACCAAATCAAATTTTGTGTAATTTTTCATTCCGAAAAATCCATCTGCACTATAAGGACCAAAACAAAAAACACCTTCTTGGTTTGCTTGCGCAACAGCAGGGGCAATGGTGTCTTTTTCTTCAGAACCCATGGCACCATTATCGCCATTATGAGGATTTAAGCCCAGCACAGCAATTCTTGGTTTAACAATTCCAAAGTCCTTTTTAAGCGATTCACTCGCAATCTTTAGTTTACTAATGATGGCCTCCTTAGTAATGGCTGAAGCAACTTTGCTCACAGCCATATGTTCTGTTACCAATCCAACACGGATGTCCTCATTGGCCAAAATCATCAATGAATCATTTGCACCCAAAGCCTTGGTAATATAACCAGTATGACCAGTAAATCCTTCATTGGTTTTAATAGTTGATTTATCAACTGGCGCAGTTACCATGGCATTTAATTTGCCATTTTTCGCATCTTGTAGCATTCTATCAATGGCCAATAAAGCTTCTTTACCAGCAATATCGCTTGGTTTCCCAAATTGAATTTCCACTGCATCATTGTTCGTAACAATAAGGTTGACCTGGTTTTGTTTGACCTCATTAATGTCGCGGATCAATACATAATTTGGCTTTTCTAATCCTAATGTTTTTTTATTAAAACTAAAAGATTTAGGATTGCCATAGATAACAGGCGTGCAATAATTCAAAATTACTTCATGTTGAAGTATTTTAATTATGACCTCAAGTCCTACTCCATTTGGGTCGCCTTGAGAAATGCCAATGATAGGTTTAGCCATAGCTTATTTACTTGCTTTTTTGCTTAAGAAATCAAACATTAATCTAACACCAACGCCTGTGCCACCTTTAGGTTTGTAGGCATCTGTAGCATGGTTGAAAGCTGGACCTGCAATGTCAAAGTGCATCCAAGGGTAGTCAACGAATTTTTCTAAAAATTTAGCGGCACTAATTTGACCACCTTCACCTTTACCTAAATTAGTAAAGTCGGCAACTTCCGATTTCAATTCATCTGCATATTCATCCCAAAGCGGGAATTCTACTAATCTCTCGAACACAGCATAACTGCTATCAAAAATATCTTGTTTAATTTCATCGCTCGCATTACCTAACACCGCAGTGGCATATGGTCCAATTGCTCTTACAGCAGCGCCTGTTAATGTTGCGAAGTCACATACCAATTCAGGATTTAATTTTTTAGCATAATGCAATGCATCTGCTAAAATCAATCGACCTTCAGCATCTGTATTTAATACCTCAACAGTAGCACCGCTATACATCGTAATTACATCGCCTGGCGCGTAACTATTTTCACCTATCCAATTATCGGTTGCTGGCACCAAGCCTATCACATGGATTGGTAATTCAGCTTTCGCAACAGCATACAAGGTACCTGCTACAACTGCACTACCTGCCATATCGCATTTCATATAATCCATACTCATAGGAGTCGGTTTTAAACTCAATCCGCCTGTATCGTAGACAACACCTTTACCAACGAGAACATAAGGTTTTTTGTTAATAGCATTTTTAGGCTTATACTCCATGATATTGAAGGTAGGAGGAACTTTACTGCCTTTGTTAACTGAAAGTAAACCGCCCATTTTTTGAGCTTCAATTTTTGCCTCATTCCAAACATCTACTGTAAAGCCAGCATCTTTACCGATTTTTTTGAACTCATCAGAAAGTTGAACAGCATTTAAATGACTAAAAGGCTCATTCACCAAATCTCTGGTGATGTGCATAGCATGAATTATAATGTTTAAATCAGCAATTTCTTTTTTGCTAATTTTAGAATTGATTAAATTTATTTCTGATAAAGAATTACTCAATTTTTTCTTGTCAGCTTTATGTTTCAAAAACTGATAATTAGACAAAGCGATGCCTTCTGCCATTGCCAATGAAGCTTTGACATCTTCAGCAAAAATATTGACAGATTCTTTTTTGTTTTCATTTAAAATCGCACAAACTTTAGCGCCATTTTTGCGCAATGTTTCGGCCACTTTCCAAGTAACATTGCTTTCAGAAAAGATAACCAGTGTATGTGTTGTACCATCGTTAAAAAAGATGTTTTTCTTTTCATCTTTGATGGCTTGTTTTACGGCAGTATTTTGATCAGTGCTTAAAACATCTGATTTTTTAAATCCTTTTGAATCAATAATTAATACTATATTGTTCTTATCGGTTGGTTTTGATAATGCTTTTATTTTAATCATAGCGATGCAAAAGTAATCAAATATGAATGATTCTACATCATGCTTTCGCTTGAATTATGCACCAAAAATCAGCCAATTAAATAGGAGAGGTGTTAACTATTCAACAAGATAATTTCTTCCGTTTTCGGTGGTTTCAATATGCACGCTCAATACTTCTGCAGGATAAAGCGGTTCAGCAATTTCAGGCCATTCAATTAAACACAACTTCCCAGAATCGAGATATTCTTCAAAACCAATCTCATACAGCTCATCGATGCTTTTTATACGGTACAAATCAAAATGGTGGATTTGCTCTCCTGTTGGCGTTTGATAAGAACTTACAATGTTAAAAGTAGGACTCGTAATCGGCTCGGTAATGCCAAGTTGGGCCAAAATGGCTTTCGTTAAGGTGGTTTTTCCCGCTCCTAGATTGCCGTATAACAAAATAATCGACTTGTTGGAAGACGCAGTTAATATATAATTAACCACGGATTCTAATTCAGATTCTGTATGTGAAAACGTTTTCAACTATTTTGTAGTTGGAGTATAGTATTTTAATGCCTCAGGCATCCAAGCTTTCAAATCATTGATACGGGTTGCATCGCTTGGGTGGGTGCTTAATATTTGAGGAGGCTTAACCCCAGCGGCCATTTTACTCATACGCTCCCAAAAAGGTACCGCTTCATTTGGGTCATAGCCTGCCAATGCCATAAATACTAATCCTATTTTATCAGCTTCAGATTCATGTTTACGAGAGTATTTCAATAAACTTAAATTACCAGAAACACCGAAGGCAATATTGAAAATATCTTGCGTAGCTTGTGGACTGCCAGATACTGCAACAGATAAAACAGAGCCTAAAGCTTGTGCTTTTAATTGTTGACTCATTCGCTCATTGCCATGTTTCGCAACAGCGTGCGCAATTTCATGACCCATCACAACGGCCAATGCAGTTTCATTTTGAGTAACAGGCAATAAACCTGTGTATACAACAACCTTTCCACCTGGCATACACCAAGCGTTTACAGTTGGATCGTCCACAACATTAAATTCCCATTTGTATCCTTCAATGTTTTTTAAATATTTACCATTGCTATATGTTTTAAAGAAGGTAGTAATGTTCGTAGCAATTTTATTGCCGACTTTTTTAACCAATTCAATCTGTTTTGCATCCGTAGAAAGTTTATGTGTACTTAGAAATTTTTGATATTCTGTTGCACTCATTGTTACTAATTCTGTTTCACTCACTAGCGTATTCTGTTTGCGGCCTGTAATAGGTACTTTTGTGCAACTAGCAAATAGAACTGTTGCTGCGATTAAGAAAATTATTTTGCTCATGTTAAATTAATTACAATTTCTACACCATTTCAATCTGTGCTGAGAGACCATTTTCACAAAGTGCTTCGCACAATGGTTGTAGTGTAGAATAATCCCCAGATTTTACAGCGCATTTACCTTTGGTATGTACTAGCAACGCACATTGCTCAGCTTGTTGCGCATCGTGTTTGCAATATTTCATTAAACAATCAATGACATGGTCAAATGTGTTGACATCATCATTGTATAAAATAATTTCGAAGGAAGCTAAGTCAGTTGCCTTCAATTCAATATTTGAATCGGTTTTATGCAATGATGCAGAAATAGGCCAATGTTTCATTTTACTGACGGTGTTTTTTCAATAATTTTGCTTTGTTCTCATTACCAGCCACCAAACGTTTAATGTTTTTTTGATGGGTAAGCACTACCATTAAAGCTGCTGCAATACCAAATGCAACAAACATTGGTTCTTCATTCTTATATAGAAAAACAGCAATGAATGGAAAGGCAACTGCTGTTAATATGCTACTAAGCGAAACATAGCGTGTAGAAAACAAGGTGCCAAGAAATAAGCCCATACAGACCAAGGCAGAGAGGTAATGTATAGCAATGAGCATACCCAAAAGGGTTGCAATGCCTTTACCACCCTTGAATTTTGCATAGATAGGAAAGATATGACCAACAACTGCTGAAAGACCAAACAACAATTGTAAATTAACGTACCTAATACTGCCTAATTCAACAAAAGAAAAATAGCGAACCAAGCTAGCTGCAGTTAATCCTTTGATGACATCAATTAGCAGCACGGCTATTCCAGCCTTTTTGCCCAAAACCCTAAAGGTATTTGATGCACCAGAATTACCACTGCCATGTTCACGTATATCTAATCCAAAGAATGCTTTTCCTACCCAAAGTGCAGTGGGCATCGACCCAATCAAATAGGATACACCTACACCTAACAGAATTACACTAACTTCATTAATAGTACTCATATTTAATCTACAAAGATAATCAATTTTTTAAATATCGAATAAATGGGCTATTTGTTAAACAAATTACCCATTAATGCGACTTAATCTTGGTCTACATCATTTTTAATTAAGAAATTGTCTTTTGTTCTCTCTGTGCCTAGTCTTAATGAGAATTCTGGGTCAAACAATTTGTCTGATGCGGTGCTTACAGCAGCAGCTAGTTCAGCATTGTTAGTTGCAATAATCATATTGCCTCTTGCATATTCCATGTAAAGCCATTCACCATTGTCAGTAACAATGTAAATGATAATTTTATCACCGCTCTTTTTCTTCTCAATCGCTACTGTGGCATC
>CAJBKH010000130.1 GCA_903953615.1 uncultured Bacteroidota bacterium | reverse complement strand
TGCTGCAAAAATAGTGCTTTCTATTGGCGTAGGCTAATCTTTATTGTTAAGTAAGTAATAAGAAAACAATGGGCAATAAAAAAGCCCCGATGATTCGGGGCTTTATATAAAAGGTTCTTTTTAATTATTGTCTTTCGCCTCTTGGAACAAATGCTCTTGGCGTATGGCCAGTGTATATCTGACGCGGGCGACCAATTGGTTGGTTCTCTTGGGTCATTTCTTGCCATTGTGAAATCCAACCTGGTAAGCGACCTAAGGCAAACATTACTGTAAACATTTCGGTTGGGAAACCCATTGCTCTGTACATGATACCAGAATAGAAATCTACGTTTGGATATAATTTTCTTTCGATGAAATAAGGATCAGTTAAAGCTGCTTCTTCTAATTTTTTAGCAATCTCTAAAACAGGATCGTTGATACCTAATTTATTCAATACATCATCGCAAGTCTTTTTAATGATTTTCGCACGTGGATCGAAGTTTTTGTATACACGGTGACCGAAGCCCATCAATCTGAAATTGTCGTTTTTGTCTTTGGCTTTGTCAACCCATTTTTGAACGTTACCACCATCGTTGCGAATGGCTTCTAACATTTCTAAAACTTCTTGGTTGGCACCACCATGCAATGGACCCCATAGGGCCGCTACACCTGCAGCGATGGTTGCATATAAATTAGACTGAGATGAGCCTACTAATCTAACAGTACTTGCTGAACAGTTTTGCTCGTGATCGGCATGTAAGATTAACAATTTATTCATCGCATCTACAATTACTGGATCTAATTGGTAGTCGCTATCACTTACGTGTCTGAACGTCATGTTTAAGAAATTGCTCACGTAATCCAAATTGTTGTTTGGATACACGATTGGATGACCTAAACTCTTTTTATAAATCATTGCGCAGATGGTTGGCATTTTAGCCAATAAACGCAAAATGGTTCTGTTCTTAGACTCCTGACTGCGATTAGGATCCAATGAATTTGGATAGTATGCAGACAAAGAAGACAACATAGCGATTAACTGCCCCATTGGATGCGAACCTGTAGGGAAGGTTTTGAAAATGTTTTGTAAGTCTTCGTTTACCAAAGTATGGTGACGGATAGAATCATCAAAATCTTCGAACTCCTCTTTGTTTGGCAATTCACCTTTTAAAAGCAAATACGCCACCTCTAAGAAATTCGCTTTTTCAGCTAAGTCTTCGATATTATAACCACGGTGTCTTAAGATACCCAACTCACCATCTAAAAAGGTAATTTTAGATTTGGTTGCACCCGTATTTTTATAACCCACATCGAGGGTTACATATCCGGTGGTGTCTCTTAACTTAGAAATGTCAATGGCTTTTTCGCCTTCAGAACCTATAATTACAGGGAATTCATAGGTTTTTCCTTCAAGGGAAATGGTGCAGTTTTGAGTTTGTGATTCTGGCATTTTGATGTCTGACTTAAAAATATTTTTCGTTCGTTTTAAATATTGTTGCGAATGTATAAATTAATTATCCATTGTACAATTATTTTCCTCAATAAAAGAATAAAATATGTAAATATTATTAAAAGACATCATTCATCTCCAATTATCCTTTGTTCATAGAACAGAATTGGCGGTTGGTTGTTTTATCAATTGATTTGTTATAATAAATTTTGAATACCACCCAAAACATAAAAATAGCCCTTAGCTCAATTCGCGGCAATAAACTGCGCACTTTTATTACTTGCCTAATTATTACGATTGGTATTTCGGCCTTGGTGGGCATGCTAACAGCTGTTGATGGTATTGAAACTGGTTTGGCCAAGACGTTTCAAAAAATGGGAAGCAATACCTTTAACATTCGGAACAGAGATGGAAACATCCGTTTTTCAGGTGGACCCCAAAAAAGAATTGACTATACCCCTATCGATTATTTTCAAGCCAAACAGTTTAAACAAAATTTCAAAGTCCCTTCTACGGTCTCTTTCAGCACCTCTATAAGTTTTAATGCCACCATCAAAAGCGGCAACAAAAAAACAAATCCCAATTGCCGCATCCTAGCCATCGACGAAAATTACTTTACTGTAAGCGGCACTGAATTGGCTTATGGCCGTAATTTTTCGCCAAGCGAAGCTGGCAGTGGTAGTAAACAAGCCATTATCGGAAAAGACATTGCCACCCAATTGTTCAACAAAGAAAATGTCATCGACAAAACCATTAACATTGCCAATGCCCAATACACTGTTATCGGTGTGCTAAAAAGCAAAGGCAGCAGCATGGGCATGGGAGGCGAAGATCGCATTGTATACATTACCACTACCGAAGCCAAAGGCCGTTTCTTGACATCAGAAAATTCATTTAATATTTCGGTAGCTGTTAACGATGTGAAACAACTCGACATGGCAGTAGGCGAAGCCGAAGGCACCATGCGTAACATTCGCAGGTTAAGAGCAGGAGCCGACAATAATTTCTCGGTCACCAAAAGCGAATCGGTGACCGAAAAACTAAAAGAAAATTTAAGTTCCTTAAAATTTGCTGCCATCTTTATTGCAGCCATTACTTTATTAGGTGCCGCCATTGGCTTAATGAATATTATGCTAGTAAGTGTTACCGAACGCACCAAAGAAATAGGCACCCGCAAAGCCTTAGGTGCAACCCCTGCTATTATCAAACAACAATTCTTAACTGAATCGGCTGTTATCTGTCAAATTGGTGGATTAGGCGGTATCATCCTTGGTATTTTGCTTGGCAATTTGGTTTCATTGGTCATGCAATCAGGCTTCATCATTCCTTGGTTTTGGATCAGTATCGCCGTTATTGTATGTTTTGTAGTGGGCATTTTAGCTGGCTATTACCCTGCTTCAAAAGCAGCAAAACTCGACCCAATAGAGGCCTTGCGTTACGAATAAAAAATACTTAGTAATTTAATATTTAGTCAACCTTGTTGACTATTATTTGCTAGCCTTCGCTGAACCCTGAGAGAGTTTCTCTATCAAAAATTGACCCGTATAACTTTCCTTGCATTTGGCCAAACCTTCGGGTGTACCTTCGAATACCAAGTGACCGCCTTTGTCGCCACCCTCGGCACCCAAATCAATCACCCAGTCTGCACATTTAATTACATCCATGTTGTGCTCTATAATAATAACGGTATGCCCTTTTTCGATTAAAGCATTAAAGCAATACAACAATTTTTTGATGTCCTGAAAATGCAAGCCTGTCGTCGGTTCATCGAAAATAAATACAGTATGGGTTTCTTTGCTATTGCCTTTGCCAAGGAAGGTGGCCAATTTAATCCTTTGCGCTTCTCCTCCACTTAAAGTATTGCTACTTTGACCCAAGGCCACATAGCCTAAACCCACTTTTTGAAGTGGTTCTATTTTATTGGCAATGGTCGCATTGTCTGCAAAAAACTCCATGGCCTCATCTACCGTTAAATCTAAAATGTCGGCAATGCTTTTATCTTTGTAAGTAATCTCTAATATCTCTTCTTTAAAACGCTTGCCTTTGCAAAATTCACATGGCAATATTAAATCGGCCATGAACTGCATTTCAATGGTTACTTCGCCTTCGCCTTTGCAATGTTCGCAACGACCGCCATCAACATTAAATGAAAAATGCGATGGCTTTAATTTCTTTACTTTCGAAGCAGGCAATTCTGAATACAAATCGCGGATGCTATCATATGCTTTTAAGTATGTTATCGGATTACTTCGACTCGATTTACCGATTGGATTTTGATCCACCATTTCAACTTGCTTTACCAAGTGCAAATCGCCCGTAATCTTTTCGTGCTTGCCCGTTTTTGAGCCTGTATAACTGCCTATCACTTTTTGTAAAGCAGGATAGAAAATATTCTTTACCAAGGTGGTCTTACCACTGCCACTCACCCCAGTTATACAAGTCATGACTTGCAAAGGAAACTTCACTTGAAAATTCTTTAAATTATTTTCTCTTGCACCTGTTATCTCAATACTATTTTTCCAAGTTTTGCGTATACTAGGCACAACGATAGATTCCTTGCCACTTAAATACAAGCCTGTAATGCTGTCATTGTCTTTTAATATCTCTTCATATGTACCACTAAAAACCAAATGACCGCCATTGGTGCCAGCACCCGGACCGATATCAATTAACTGATCAGCAGCCTTCATCATTTCATCTTCGTGTTCTACTACGATTACTGTATTGCCAATGGCTTGTAAAGTTTTTAAAACTTCAACCAATTTTTGGGTATCGCGTGGATGCAAACCAATGCTCGGCTCATCCAAAATATACATACTACCTGTTAAGCTACTGCCTAAGGAGGTTGCTAAGTTTATTCTCTGCGACTCGCCACCACTCAATGAATTGCTCAAGCGGTTCAAGCCTAAATAACCCAAGCCTACATTTTGCAAAAAGTTTAAACGGTTTTTTATTTCAGTAAAAATACGGCCTGCTACTTTTGTATTGGTAGTACTCAATTGCACATTGCTAAAATAATGATTGGCTTGTTCAACACTCATTAATATCACTTCTTGTAATGATATCATTTCTGGAATGCCTGCTACTTTATTGTCTGATATCAATTTAACATATGATGCATCCTTTCTCAACTTGGTGCCTTTACAATCTGGACAAACAGTGCGACCTCTGTAACGGCTCAACATCACACGGTATTGAATTTTGTATGATTGGGTTTCTATGTATTTAAAAAAATCATTCAAGCCTTGCAACTTCGCATTGCCTTGCCATAACAAATCTCTTTCTTTCTCATTTAAATCGTAATAAGAACGGTGGACCGGAAAATCAAAATGAATGGCTTGCTTTACAAAAGCCTCTCTCCACTCGCTCATGGCCTCGCCTTTCCATGGCTGCACGCAACCTTCGAACACCGATAAACTCTTGTCAGGAATCACCAAATCTTCATCGATACCAACCACCATACCATACCCTTCGCAAGTTTTACAAGCCCCTATTGGATTATTAAAACTTAAAAAATCTTGAGTTGGAATTTCGAATGTGATGCCATCCAATTCGAACTTATTCGAATAGTTGCTCATCTCATCACCTATCTTTAAATAACAGGTACCCTCGCCTTCCCAAAAGGCACTTTCTATAGAATCGGCTGCGCGACTTAGTAACTCTTCATCATTGCTATCGGTTACCAAACGATCAACTACCAAATAAACCTTCTTGCCTTTTAGGTCGACCTTTACATCTACCTCACTTATTTTTTTTACCTCGTCCTCCACCATCACACGGGCAAAACCTTGTTGAATATATTTCTCTAAAGTTTCTTTCTCTTTGCCTTTTGTAAATTTCAAAAGCGCTAATACCAAAACGGGCGTATCGTTCGCTGTGGCTTGCACCGTTTTTACAACATCACCAACCGTGTGGCGTCTTACTTCTTTGCCACTCACTGGCGAAATGGTTGTACCTATTCTTGAGAATAACAATTTTAAATAATCGTATATTTCTGTACTTGTACTAACCGTGCTTCTCGGATTGCGCGTGTTTACTTTTTGTTCAATGGCAATCGCTGGCGCTAAACCTTCAATAAAATCCACTTCGGGTTTGTTCATTCGACCCAAAAACTGACGGGCATAACTGCTCAAACTTTCAACATACCTGCGCTGCCCTTCGGCAAATAAGGTATCGAACACCAAACTACTTTTACCACTGCCCGAAACGCCTGTAACAACTGTAAAACTACCTTGTGGAATTTCAACATTTATATTTTTAAGATTATGAACCTTTGCGCCCTTGATTACTATATTTCTCTGCTTTGCCACTGTATTTTAAACTAACGGGCGAAGTTAAAGAATTGTTTTCAGAATACTGAGGATTGTTCGGAATTGGAATTGAAATTTCTTTTTAGCAATTCGATGGGCATTCGAATATTTTGAATGAGGTGATTTCTCAAAGCATATTTTGCTTTACTTTTGCATCTGATTTTACCGCGCTCAGTCAAGTAATGAAAAAAAGAAATCAAGTTTACACCATTTTAACACTCCTATTGTGCACCATTTCAAGTTGCAATTTTTTTAATAAAAATTCAAAACCAGAAACAGGTGAAAGCAGCGAAATTGATTATACCATTTCGAATAACGATTCCGTCATTAATTTACAATTTTACAATGGCCGTGTCAACGAATTAAAAGTTGAAGCCATTCTGCTCAATCACAAAGCAGTTAAATACCAAATAGCAAGCGATGATTTGCTAGTAATTAAAAACGATACCTTATTATTAGGAAAAAATGAATTTGTATTTGTTTACACCAAGGAGAACAAAACCGACTCCATAATAAAATCGTATTTCAATTTGGCGAACATCGATTTTGTGGTGGCCAATAATTTTGCACACAATCGCACCTATTTTACCGAAGGTTTGTTTTACGATAACGATGGTAACTTGGTTGAATCAACAGGACTAGAAAACAATTCAAAGATTTTATTTTACAGCAACAATGCGAAAGGTTTTAAAGTGAAAGACTCCATTCTCAATGCTGGGAACGAATTTGGAGAAGGGGTGAGTATTTTTAACAACCAACTCATTCAATTGTTATGGAAAAATAAATACCTAAAATTATACAATGCCAGCAATCATCAATTCATTCGCAATATGGGTTACGATAGCGAAGGCTGGGGACTATGTACCAATGGCACTAATTTATATGCAAGCAATGGCACTAATCAAATCAATGTCTTAGACCTCAGTGGTAATTTTGTGAGAGTTGCGCGCACCATTTCTATACAAGATGAAAATGGACCTGTTCAATTCATCAATGAATTGGAGTGGGTAGAAGGTTATATTTATGCCAACATTTGGCAAACCAATTTTATTTATATCATCAATCCGCAAACGGGCGATGTGGTGAGTAAATTGGATTTGGGTCTATTAATTGACAGAGAGAAAAAGCAATCAGACTACATCGATGTGCTGAATGGTATTGCCTGGAATAAAACCAAAAGAACCTTGTTGGTGACAGGCAAATATTGGCAAAATTTTTACGAGCTAAAATTGAACAAGGAGCTTAGTAAATCTACCAATGCTCCTGTTCAAATTCCTTAATTTCTTTTTAGTGTTGAATCAACAAGTTTTGTCTCAATACTTGTCCATTTTTTTCAACTAGAATACTATAAATGCCGTTTGAAAATGAACGGGTATCAAGCATCGTATTTTGGTTCAAAACAGTTTCATACACCAATTGCCCATTGGCAGAAAATAAATGCAAAGTTGATCCATGCATCGCTTCATTGATTTGAATAGTTAATTCAGAATTGGCGGGATTTGGATACGCTTTAAATTTAAAATCTGAAGTGATGGACTGAATGTTAGAAGGAAAATTACCAACCAAGTAATAGCGATCGCAACGAATTACATTGCCGCTGGTATCAAAAGCAGTAATGGTTAATGTATACAAACCATTCACTAAAGTATTTACTGCACCGTTAGAACCCCACTTAGAGCTTACCATCAAATCGGCACTATCGGTCATGTTATCAGTTACCTTCGGCAATTTCAAAACAAAAACAGAACCAGTCTTTATTCTAATAGTATCACCACAACCAAAAATTTTTGGTGGAATGGTATCGATTTGTGATTTCGCAACTGTGCTTACACCAAAGGTAAAAGCAACAAAGCAAACGATTTTTAAAAAGGCGTAGTATTTGTTCATATCATATAAATTTATAATGGACCAAAAATAAGTGTATTGGGAAATATTTCGACAATCTACCTTTTTTATGACAAAACAATGACCAAATAAGTAGCTACCATTCAGCCGTTTAAGTCGTTTTTAAATTCAGCAAGCAAAACTTACTAAGCCTTTAAAACGCAAAACTCCAACACTAAGGTTGAAGTTTTAACTGCGTACATAAGACTGTTGGTACTTATAGGTTGATAAATAAATGAAAGGGTGCTTTGAACTAAATAAAATAATTTAAAACAACCATACAATCAAAATTAACACAGATTATTTTATTTAAAATAGAATACTTAAAGAATGACCATCTGATGACATAATTATTACATAAAAACGACAATATAAAAGCGTCTATTATTTTATGCTTGGCTTGAAAATAGTTGCCGCAATTCCATTTTATTGTCTTAAATTTCAGCTTTCAAATTCTTGTTTGCAGTAATCGATATAGAGACCACTGGTGGGCGCCCCGAGCGGGATAAAATCACAGAGATTGCCATCCTTTTACACGATGGCGAAAAGGTCATCCAACGCTATTGCAAACTCATTAATCCGCGTTGCAAAATTCCATCACAAATTACGCAACTCACCGGCATTTCAGACGACATGGTGCGCGATGCGCCCTATTTTTATGAAGTAGCCAAAGAGATTATCGAGCTCACAAAAGATGCAGTTTTTGTTGCACACAATGTGCGTTTTGATTATGGCTTTGTTAAAGCGGCCTTTGCCGACCTTGGGTATAATTATCAAAGAAAAACACTGTGCACTGTAAGATTAAGCAGAGATACTTTTAAGGGTTTGCCTTCTTATAGCTTGGGTCGACTGTGCGAAAGTCTAGGCATACAACTTAACAACCGCCACCGTGCCTTAGGCGATGCCGAAGCCACTGCTATTTTATTGGGCAAAATATTTGAGAACAAACAAGTCGATGATCCCGATTGGATGCAAAATGAAACGAAGAAAACAAGCATCCCTCCGCTGTTACCAGAAGCAACACTTAATAATATTAATGAAGGCATTACAGGGGTCTATTATTTTCACGATCAATTGGGCAATGTTATTTATGTGGGCAAAGCCATCGATATTAAAAAAAGAATTTTACAACACTTTGCACTCACTGCTAAAGGCAGCAGAAGTTCTATACAATTGAAAAGCGAAATAGCCGATATTAGCTACGAATCTACAGGTAGCGAGTTGGTGGCTTTGCTTTTAGAGTCTGATGAAATCAAACGCATCAAACCGCTTTACAACGTCATGCAAAAACGCAGCAGGGCCATTCCGTATTATGGTATTTTTTCGCAATACGATGCGTATGGCTATGTAACTTTAAATATTGAAAAATTAAAAGAAGGATCAGAGCCCATTAGCACTGCCGATAATCTTGCATCGGCCCGCGAGCAGTTGTATCGAATGATAGAGCGTTATAACTTATGTTTAACAAAATGCAATTTGCATGCATTGGGTGGCCCGTGTTTCGACTATCAATTGCACAAATGCAAAGGCGCATGTATCAGTAAAGAAGATGCCGACGCATATAACCAACGCGCCTTCGAGGCTATACGCAAATACAGTTTTCAAAGCGAGAGTTTCTTGCTCGTTGGAAAGGGCCGTCACCTAGAGGAAAAATCGGTGGTATGCATTGAGCGTGGTCAGTACAAAGGCTTTGGCTTTGTAGATTTATCCGTTGCCGAACCTGATGTTAACACCATGCGCGAAGCCGTAAAAAAATATCCGCACAACCGCGACATACAACAAATACTTTGCACCAATATGGGCAAGCACCAGAAGGTGGTGTACGCATATGAAAAACGTGAGATGGAGAGCTAACCTAGTGTGCCGTTGTTGGTGTTAACACCAACAACTAATACTAGCCACACACATCTACCGCTAGCCCCCAAGCATTGTTGGAGATAACTCCAACAATCGCAGTTTATACACCCAGAACCCGTGTGCCGATTTTCCGTGTGCCGTTGTTGGTGTTTTCACCAACATCATATGGGCACATTCACCAACATCAAAACCCTTGTGCCGATGTTCCGTGTGCCGATGTTGGTGTTCTCACCAACATCATATGGGCACATTCACCAACATCATATAATCTAGAAGTCGATATGAGTTAACATCCCAAAGGTATCAATACCGGTTTTATAGAAATAGGCCGATGAGTATTTATATTTCTCAGGATCTGAAACCAAGTTTGCTCGCACAGGATTTTGATGAATATAATTGAGCTTCTGTCGCATCACCCACTCCGACCAAATTTCAACACTTAAAGGATTTCTCTCCCAAATCTGATATTCCCTATCAGCAGCATCTACTTTATAACGCTTCAATTCATTTGGATGATGCTTTTTCAAATCGTATTTAATATTTTGTGCTACGAATCTCAAAAAATCTCTTTGCACTGCAGATAATTCATTGGGCTCAACAATTTGCCAAATCAAATGCATATGGTTATTCATAATTACAAATGCATTCAAAATGATTCTGCGTTTTTCTACCAAATATTTTAAACTATCTATAATAATATCTTTGTATTTGTCATGCTTCAACAAATACTTCCATTCCAAAATGGTGGCTGTTGTATAATAGGCATTGTATTGTTTGAAAATCATTCGCATTACGATGATATAAAATTTTTCGAAATACACCAAAAGATTTCATGCAAATTGCTGGTGTTCTCACTGTGCCGATGTTGTGCCGATGTTGGTGTTTTTTGCTTCGCAAGAGAAAAGTTCACCAACATCTTTAGGCACACTCACTAACATCAACCAATACATCTACCGCTAGCCTCTTACGACTAACCCCATGCATCTTACGCTAGTCCCAAGCATTGTTGGAGAGAACTCCAACAATGGTACCTAAAAACTATTCGCACACCCCATCCGACTTCTGAGTAATAACTCCTTGCGTTTTTTCCAAACTTTTTTGAAACTAAAATCAGGTAAATTGCCAAAGGCTATGCCTATAAAAAAATCGGCATCTCTTACACTTTTTGTATACGCAAATGACATCAAACTATTGGTACCAAAATACAGCGGACCAATGCGCACCGAACTACCCACTCTCAAGGCTCTGTAATCGTATTGCAATAAGACTGGCATTGAAAATTCAAAGAATCTATATTCCAATCGCGGTGCTACCATTAGTGCACTTTGATAACGGGCATTGTTCGATAATTTGCTTCTTAAACTTTGGGTGAGCACGCCTGCAACAAACAAATGTTTTTTAATTTGAAAATCGGCAGTTAATACCAAACGTGTTGGCAAACCAACAGCGTAAGTGCCTTTATAAGTTTGATAAGTGCCGAATTTATTAAAGAACGAATCAGCCATGGCTTGGTAATTGGCACTACCCGCAATCGTATTTCTAAAGGCAGAGTTAACATTGATACCCACAGGTTGATTGATCACCACTTCGTTAAACACTGCATTTTGATACGT
>CAJBKH010000129.1 GCA_903953615.1 uncultured Bacteroidota bacterium | reverse complement strand
TCGAAACTTTTGTTGAGCATAAACCACAACAAAAAATACATTAATAAGAGGTCGGTTAATATCATTAAGCCCGAACCAATCACCGATGGCAATACATTGCTTGCCAGCTCTTTTATTTTGTTAAGATTGCTAGTCGAAAGTAAAACGAAATCGAACCGACTGCTGATATAATTATTAATGGTATGAATGGCATTTAATAAAGGCTCAGTCGATTGTAAATAAGGACTGATACGCATGGCCACAAACTGAACAATAAAATAAATGGGTACCAATAGCAATACAATGGTGCAGGCCATTAAAAACATACTGGTCAATCCTTTTCGCCATTTGTATTTTCTTACCAAGCGTTTGTGAGGTTTCCTTAAAATAATATACAAGGTGATGGCGCCAAAAAAGGCACTCAACATAAAAAGTAATTGGTTAAATAATAAAATACCTAGTAGTACAATAGCGCTAATGACAAAGAATTGTCGAATGCGTTTATTCAAAAGGTCTTGTGGTGTTTCGTTAGGTTTCATTGGTTTATTTTAAGTTATGGGTGCCTTTAGTAGTACGAATTTACTTTATAACTTTTACAATTTGGCGATATTGTTGCCTAAGTGGTAATCGTGTAATATCTATACGTAATTGTGTAATAGCCATTGCCTTCATTTGGTTCAATTTTGTAGTCTGTTAATTCAATTAAGAATTAGCAATCAATATCCCAAATATAAATGAACAAAATTAAATTTCTATTAGTCGCTTTATTATTAGCTACTACACTCACAATTTCACTTCCATCATGTAAAAAAGGAAGCGATGATCCCATTGTTTCTGTTAAAACCAGAAAAGACCGATTTACGAATACTTGGACTTTAACAAAGTATGAAAAAAATGGCGCGATTCAAGATCTATCGGGTTCTTCTTATACCTATACGGTGTTCAATGATGGCACTTTAAATCAAACCATCGAAGGTTCGATTTTTGGTTTTCCTACTAGAACCACCAACTCAGGTAAATGGGTGTTTATGAACGATGATGAAGATGTAATGATTACCATTTCAAACGATGATGTTATTTATAATATCCAACGTTTGGCTTCAAAAGAATTATGGCTTAAAAGAGTTGTAAATTCAGATACGTATGTGTATTATTTCAACGGTTTATAATTAACCATTTAAACTTCTATTTACAAAGTAAGTATTAAAGTACTTGCAAGAGAACCTGAGCATCGCTCAGGTTTTTTTATTGTATTCTAAAAATACTGTGTATACTGCTGCCTTCCACTTTCTTGGAATAAAGGAGTTGGTAGTCCGGAAAACCCTGAGGCGCTAATCTGTAATTGGTAATGAAATAGTGAGGATGTTGGTCGGCATCGATTACTTTGATGCGCTTTTGTTGGTCTTCGGTTAATAGTAGCCAATTGTTAAATACTACGGAGTGGTACTGCACAGTAATGGTATCGGAATGGTCGTAGGCCAATAACTGTTCAAGGGCCTCATGATTAGAAACGCCCCAATAATCGAATTCAAACTGTTTGCGCAAGTATTCCTCATGCTTTGGAATAAAGGTATTAAAATAAACATATTGATGCGGGAATAATCGCAGCTGTGTGTAGAGTAGTTCAACAGGGATTAGAATTGCAAAAGCATAGCTTAATTTGATGGGTTTGATGTGCATTAAAGCATAACCAATAAAGACCACCAAGCCTGGGTAAATAAAATACACATGGCGCCAATCATCGTATACCACCGAGTGTTTGATAATCACCATTAACACAGGCAATACAAATAATGATAAACCAAAACCTAAAAACAATTTATCAGTCATCGATTCTTTTCTGTTAAAGCAATTTTTTAAATAGAAAACAATACCAATAATTGCCGCCAATAAGAGGGTAATTGGGGTGGTAATTGCAATCCATTCTGGCAAGTAATACCAAGGCAATTCGGTGGCTTTTATCAGCTCGCCATTTAACAGCACCGATGCATCCCATCTGAACAGTGCAAACGATTGGTACATCTCTAAAAATATTTTAATGGGATTTGGCCATAAAGTTGGGAAACAGAGATAAAAAAATAGAATGAAAAATACACCGAATATTACTAATCCTTTAAGCGGTTGAATGTCCCTTTGCAATAATATTTTTAATCCAATAAATACAAACACGAGCAAAGGAAATATAATGCCCAACAAGCGGATGCTGGCGGCTAAGCCACATACAATACCCAAGGCAATAAAAGAGCGCAGTTGATTGTTTTTTAGAACTTGGTAAGCAAAGTAAAGTGCTACGATGCTAAGCCCCATAAATGGCATGTCCTTGGTGTTAAAAAACGAATGCGTATAAAGTCGCGGATGCAAGGCCAGCACTAGCATTGTAACTACTGCGATGGTTTTATTTTTATATAAATTGAGAAACAATAAATAGCCAAAAATCAAACAAACCAGAAAAAATAAATGACTGATTAAATGCCTTTGCAAAAAGATATTGCGTGTTTCTTTGGTATTTGTATTTTTTTCAATCCCAACCAAAGCCATTTCAAAAATGCCACCATGGTCACGGTCGTTGAAATGATAAAAAGTCGTATCATTTTTAAATACATAATTGTTAAAAGCATAGCCAATTTCACGCTGAGCACATTCATCATATGAAACGCCATAATTGGTATAGGT
>CAJBKH010000128.1 GCA_903953615.1 uncultured Bacteroidota bacterium | reverse complement strand
GATATTGGTGCCGAGTTTTACATGAACTCAGAACCAAACGAGGGCACTACCATAATTATTAATTTGCTCAACCATGCGCATTAACAAGCAAAAATTATTCAAATGGATAAAAAGAAGCGTTATTGTTTTAATCCTCTTGTTTTTTCTATTACCCTTACTAACACGCCTAGTGCCATCGGGCATGAATGCCGAAAAAACGGCTCAGTTTTTTAAAGACCAACAGATTCCTTTTAAAGATACCACCATTATAAAAAATGGACAAGCTGTGCGTTGGGTAACTGCAGGCGATGCCACCAAACCTATGGTCTTATTCATTCATGGTTCGCCTGGCAGTTGGAATGCCTTTAAAGCCTATTTATCGGACAGTGGTTTGTTGCAGAAAGTATACTTAGTGGCCCTCGACCGACCGGGCTATGGCGGCAGTGGGAGCATAGGTTTGTCTACTTTGCAAGCCCAAGCCGAGGCCGTTGCTTCGGGTTTTATTTTTAATAAGGATACGCAGAAAATAACAGTGGTAGCCCATTCTTATGGCGGTCCGATAGCTGTAAAATTGGCCTTGCTATTTCCGAATCAAATCAAACAATTAATACTCATAGCCCCTACCATTGCACCCGAGGTAGAAGAGGGCATTGGCTTTAAACGCAAGGCCCAAAGCATGACGGAGTGGAAATGGTGGCGTTGGACTTTGGGTTCGGACATGCTGAACAGTGCCAAAGAAATGCAACCCTTGCCCAATGAGGTAAGACAAATGCAAAAAGATTTTTTGAGATTAAATTTACCCATTACTGAAATCCATGGCACCGAAGATGCCTTGGCGCCCTATGCCAATCAAGCGTATGTGATGCATCAAATGAAAAATGCGCAAGTGGATACGTTTATGCTCAGTGGCAAGAACCATTTTATACCTTTTACCATGCCCGATAAAATGATTGCAATAATTACTTCGAAGTTGTAGTGAATTTCGCTTTAAAAAACGACCAATTGCTCAACCATTTTCTGTTGCTTAAATAATTTAAATTGTTTTGCTGGGCATAGGCTTCTTTTTCGAAACTAATGTTCATGTAGGCCTGTTGGTGTTTAAAGCCATTGCGCAACATACTTACCCAATATTCAGCAAAATACCAAAGGTAATAAGGTACAATTAATAATTCCAGTTGTTGGCGGTGGTGAATTTTCTCGTGGTTAACAATAACCAAATTATTTTGCGTGGCTTTGTCTTTTAAAATAATCACAGGCCACAAGGCCATGGCCACTACCTGTTGATTGTTGAAAGTAAGTATGTTTAAAAGCCTAGCACTGACAATTTGCATTTTAGTTACTGCCTTTTTCTTCTTCCTCTTTTTTCTTGCGCTCTTCTTCTTCTCTGCGTTTAATGCGCTCCTGTCTTTCTTTCTCTATCAGTTGTTGCAACTGCTCCTCGTCGGTCAATTCTTTAGGAGGCGCTGTGTTGGCATCGCCCTTTTTTAACAAGGCCTCTTTGGCTTTTAAACTATCGGTTAAATTGCTGATTACTTTTTTCAAACTGTCCAACTCATAACGCATGGTAATGTTCTTCGCTTTTTCTGTAGTCAAGGCATTGATACGTAAGTCGAGTTTTTTGGTTAAATCTTTGGTTTCTATAAATAAACTATTGTTCTCGTTGTTCAAGCTTTTGTTGCGCTGTTCCAACTCTTCAATTTTTGTTTTTTGATTCGATACCATGTTGGTGAGGTTAATAATGATATCACCATTCTCTTGACCGCTTTGTACACCCGCTTTAAAATCTTCGAGTTTCTTTTTCTCTTCTTCCAATGCTACCAATTGCAATTGTAAATCTTCGTTATCGGATTCCAATTGATTCACTCTAGCTGCAAGTTTGTTTCGCTCGTTGATAATGCCTGTATCGCGATTGGCATTGTTCACCGCACCATTGCTGGCCAATTTTAATTTGCTTTTTAGTTCGTCAATCTCTTTGTCTCTTTTATTGATTTGATTTTTGAGGTTGATGATAATTTGGGTGAATGATTTTTCTTCTTCTTTAGAACTCGATACTTCGATGGTCGTGAGGTCGGTTTTTTCTTCGCCCTTAATTCTTAAATAATCGTATTTGGCTTTGCTGTCGGCACCAATGTAAAGGCCTACCATGCCTTTGTTCAATTCAATTTCTGTAAAGGACACTACAAACTGACCGTTGATTAATAAGTCGTACACCTTGTCGTAAGTGCGAATGGTAATGGTGTTTTGTGTTTTAGAGAGAAACGCAGGGGCTTTTATCCAGCCATTGCCACTGCCCATTTTAGGCACTTGGCGGTCGTTGTAAATTCTTAAAATGCGGAATTCTTTTTTCTGATTGATTTCAACTAAGAGGCCGCTGCTATTGTCTTTGGCCATTAATAAGATACCGGCACTTTGTTTGCGGTTATCGTGTTCGGCAAAGGTAATGGCGGTTTCTAATTCAAACGAGCCGTACTCTATTTTGTCGTTGGGTAATAAAAAGTAACCCGATTTTTTAGAGCGTCTGAACAATTCGTAATACCCGTTTTGAGCAATAAAAAGGTTGTCGACATTAAAGGTAGAGTTCCAATTTTTGTCGCCATTGTTAAAATTTTCATCTAGTAAAATTTTTGTAAAATCTTTTTGAACTTCCTGTCCGTAGGCAATTATTCCAACTAGGCAGTTAAAAAGTACAAATAATTTCTTCATCTTTGCAGGCATTTTGAATTAAAAAGCAAAATTAACGAAATTTATATATAATGAAGACTTGTTGTTATTATTTAACCTTACTATTTGTTGTTTTTACCAATTTTGGCTGTTCAAATGATATTGATGTATTGGCCGATTACCAAGAGAGCGCGGTTGTTTACGGACTCTTAGATCCTTCTCAATCGGTTCAATTTATAAAAATCAACAAAGTGTTTACCAATCCCAATGCTTCTGCTACAGATGTTGCGAAAGTGGCCGATTCACTTTATTTTGATAGTTTAACCCCTCAACTCTTAGAAATTGAAACAGGTCGTAAAATAAAATTAATCCGTGCCAATGTCTTGTTAAAGGACAGCGGTCTATTCGCAACCTCCCCTAACTATTTATACGCCACCAAAGAGAAAATTTATTCGCGCAACCCATTGAACAGTTCACAATTGTTGCATTACCGTTTAGAATTTACTTTGCCTGCAACCAAAAAGGTCATTACAGCTGTAAGCAATTGTACGGATTCTATTTTGTTGACTTCGCCATTAACAGTGCGTTCTCAAATTGCGCCTTCTATCGATTTTGTACCGGATAAAATATTTAAAATCATTTACCTTTCACCTACCAATTCCAAATTGGCCGATGCTTATTTTCTCTTCAATTATATAGAAGTTAACAAGGCCGATACCAATGTAAAAGTGAAGAAAACCTTGCGTTGGCGCCTGCTTAATAATATTAGAACCATTGATGATTTGGGCGGTGAGCAGGTCACAACTACCATTGCCTCTAACACTTTTTATGATTTAATTAAAGCTAGTATTCAAGCTGATCCCAATGTATTCAGAAGATTGCTGCCATGCAGAATGGAGTTAACAGTGGGTAATTTAGAGCTCGATAATTACATCCAAGCGGCCGAACCATCCATTGGTATTGTGCAGAAACAAACAGAATACACCAATGTTAAAAACGGCATGGGCATCTTCGCTTCGCGCAGGGTAACTAGTTACAATAGTTTGCAATTGGGCAGCATGGCCTTGTCGACCTTGTATCTTTCGGCCGATTTTCGCTCCTTGAACTTTGTAAAATAGTTGCATTGCTTTACCAATTGGTAAAATAAGTACCAATACTTTTTGCAGAAAAATAGGCATCTTTGTAAGAGACGTACACACGCTTTTAAATTTTGAAAAATCTTGGTCGCTTTTTATGGGCAGTTTTATTCAGCTTTATTTTTAATGCTTGTGATAATAGTATTGATATCACAGGGCCTTACGAAGAAAATGTGGCTGTGTTTGGTTTGTTGGATCCAACGCAAGACATTCAATACATTAAAATTAATAAGGTGTTTACCAATCCGAATTCAAGTGCTGCCCAGATTGCACAACAATCCGATTCGCTTTATTTTGATTCCCTAGCACCTTTTTTAATTGAAGTAGAAACCGGTCGCAGAATACCACTTTACAAAATCAATTATCTGCCCAAAGCCCCTGGTTTATTTACCACTTCAGTGAATTATTTATATGCCACCAAAGAAAAAATTTATGCCAATAATCCTGCGAATCAGTATGAATTCTACCATTACCGCTTAGAAATCTTGTTGCCTTCTCAAAAGAGAATGGTGCATGCCATTACCGATGTGCCAGATTCTACCATTTTGTTAGCGCCTATTAGCATGACTTTTTTTAACAAAGAAATGGAGTTTACACCAGGCACACTGCGTGTTTCATTTCAAGGGCCTGCCAATGCCAAAATATTCGATGCTTATTTCTATTTCAATTATTTAGAAGTGAATAAAAAGGATACTATGATTAAAGTTGCTAAAAGCTTGAAGTTGGGCATGGTTAATAAATACAGGGTGTTCGATGCCAACGAGCGTGAGAGTGTTTCGGTGGGCATAGATGGCAATTTTTTTTATGAAGCTTTGCTCCTGCGCCTGAAAGCAGATACCTCAGTTTTTAGAAGACTATTGCCCTGTAGATTTGAATTGACCAACGCCAATTTAGAATTCGACAATTACATGTCGGTGGCCGAACCATCAATTGGCATTGTTCAGAAACAAACCGATTATAGCAATATCGTAAATGGCGTTGGTTTGTTTGCCTCCCGCAGAGTTTCGCGCTATAACAGTATTCAATTAGGGCCTTATACCCGCGACCAATTAACCCGACAAGCCGAGTACAAAAAGTTGGGCTTTGTGAAGGATTAATATGCCTTTTTGACGTACTATCTGTCATATTTTACCCTTATTGCAGTCACAAAGTTCAATTATGGCATACAAAGGCCCATGGCATTTTATTTGATACTTAATAGGAAAATAATTGAACAACATTATGAGTAAAATAATAGGAATAGATTTAGGTACTACTAACAGTTGCGTTTCTGTAATGGAAGGTAATGAGCCAGTAGTAATCGCTAACAGCGAGGGCAAAAGAACAACGCCTTCGGTTGTTGGTTTTATGAAGGATGGAGAACGCAAAATTGGTGATCCTGCAAAACGTCAGGCCATTACCAATCCACGTAATACCATCTTTTCTATCAAAAGATTCATGGGTAATACCTTCGATCAAGTAACTGTAGAGACGGGTCGTGTGCCATACGAAGTAGTGAAAGGCGAGAACAACACACCACGTGTAAAGATTGATGATAGATTGTATACGCCACAAGAAATTAGTGCCATGGTTTTGCAAAAAATGAAAAAAACGGCAGAAGATTATTTGGGTCATGAAGTTAAAGAGGCTGTAATTACAGTGCCTGCTTACTTCAACGATGCACAAAGACAAGCCACTAAAGAAGCTGGTGAAATTGCTGGTTTAACTGTAAGAAGAATTATCAACGAGCCTACAGCAGCAGCTTTGGCTTATGGATTAGATAAAAAGAATGCCGAAATGAAAATTGTGGTGTTCGACTGTGGTGGTGGTACGCATGACGTGTCAGTATTAGAGTTAGGTGATGGTGTATTTGAAGTAAAATCTACCGACGGTGATACACACTTAGGTGGTGACGATTTCGATCAAAAAATCATCGACTGGTTGGTGCAAGAATTTAAAGACGAAAATGGTGGATTAGATATTTCAAAAGATCCGATGGCTTTGCAACGTTTGAAAGAAGCTGCAGAAAAAGCGAAGATCGAATTATCGAGCACAACTACTTCAGAAATTAACTTGCCATACATTATGCCAGTAGATGGTATTCCTAAACACTTAGTAAGAAGTTTAACCCGTGCTAAATTCGAGCAATTGGTTGACGACTTAGTGCAAAGAACCATTGCGCCATGTAAATCGGCATTAAAAAATGCAGGTTTAAGCACTAGCGATATCGATGAAGTTATCCTAGTAGGTGGTAGCACGCGTATCCCAGCAGTGCAAGCAGCAGTTGAAAAATTCTTTGGTAAATCCCCTTCAAAAGGTGTGAATCCAGATGAGGTTGTTGCAATTGGTGCAGCCATTCAAGGTGGTGTATTAACAGGCGAAGTAAAAGATGTATTGTTATTAGATGTAACACCATTGAGCTTAGGTATCGAAACCTACGGTGGTGTATTAACCAAATTAATTGAGTCGAATACAACCATTCCAACTAAGAAAAGCGAAACCTTTAGTACCGCTAGCGATAACCAACCAAGTGTTCAATTGCACGTATTACAAGGCGAGCGCCCTTTGGCAAAAGACAACAGAACCATCGGTATGTTTAATCTAGATGGTATACCACCAGCACAACGCGGTGTGCCTCAAATCGAAGTAACCTTTGATATTGATGCCAACGGTATATTGAATGTAAGTGCGAAAGATAAAGGCACAGGCAAAGAGCAAAAAATCAGAATCGAAAGTTCATCTGGCTTGAGCAAAGAAGAAATTGAGAAAATGAAACGCGAAGCCGAAGCCAATGCCGAGTCTGATAAAAAAGCGAAAGAAGAAATCGAAAAATTAAATGCGGCAGATACTTTGGTATTCACTTCAGAAAAAAATCTGAAAGACTACGGAGATAAATTGCCAGCAGAGAAAAAAGAAGCGATTGAAACTGCTTTAGCGAAATTGAAAACTGCCCATGGTGCAAAAGACATCGCAGGTTGTGATAGCGCTTCAGAAGAATTGAACAAAGCATGGGAAGCGGCTAGTCAGGATATCTACCAAGCACAACAAGAAAGTCAACAAGGTGCCGATGCAGGCGCAGGCGCTGGGCAGCCAGAAGGCGAAAATGCCAATGCTAACAATGTTGAAGACGTGCCTTTCGAAGAAGTGAAATAATTTCATCTTTTTAAAAAGTAAATAATAAATGAGAAACCGTTCCAAGCAATTGGAACGGTTTTTTTATTTCACTAAGAATTAATTCTAATGAAATTATTGATATGCTATAAAATATGTTAGAGCTTAAGAAATTGCATAGAATCTTCGACAATTGATTTCACGTCTTCTTACTTTTTGTTTTTTGATAATTTAATTTAAAATTAAGGCATCAAAGCGAATACTTGGTGGGCAAAAAGTAAGCAAACTTAGCCGAAGGCGCTCTCATGAGCAAAGCGAGTAAAAGCCCACCACGAATGAGAAATTGTCATTTTTCTTCTCGCGCAAGCTCACCCTTCATCTCTGAAAAATAAAAATTTCACACCATTACTTCCTTCGGTCGTGAAAGGAGTCCGTGGACTCAACCCTCAAAACGGTCTTGAGCACAATTAAACTTGAAGGTCAATTTGATGTTATTATTTAAACTTATATTTGCAAAGCATGCAAAGCCGATTATTTATCCTCTTTTTTTTCCTAATAGCATTGAGCAGTCAAGCGCAAAATATAATGGTAGGCGCGGCACAAACCGATCAATATGTCCCTCAATTAAAAAAGAAAATAGTGGCTTTGGTGGTGAATCAAACCAGCACCATTGGCAAAACTCATTTGGTAGATTCATTGCAAAAAGCAGGCGTTATCATTCAATGTATTTTTGCACCCGAGCATGGGTTCAGAGGCAATGCTAGTGCCGGCACACATGTTAGCAGTGGCAAAGATGAAAAGACAGGGATTAAAATTGTGTCCTTGTATGGCAGTCATAAAAAACCAACGGCCGACGATTTAAAGGGCATTGATCAAGTAGTGTTCGACATACAAGATGTGGGCGTGCGATTCTATACTTACATTAGTACCATGCATTATGTGATGGAAGCTTGTGCCGAAAATAAAATTCCAATGATGGTACTAGACCGACCGAATCCGAATGGACATTATATTGATGGTCCGGTATTAGATACAGCCTTTAGAAGTTTTGTAGGCATGCACACCATTCCTTTGGTGCACGGTTGCACAGTAGGCGAAATCGCCAAAATGATCAATGGCGAAGCTTGGTTGAAAGGCAAAATGAAATGCGAATTAACAGTTATCACATGTAAAAATTATACGCATGCCATGCCTTATGTTTTGCCTATCAAACCATCGCCCAATTTGCAAACCCAATCGTCCATTTATTTATATCCTTCCTTGGGTTTATTCGAAGGTACGGTGGTGAGCATTGGTCAAGGGACAGATAAGCCTTACCAATGTTTTGGAATGCCTGATTTGGGTTGGGGTAATTTAAAATACCGCCCTTACAGTATCCCTGGCGTGGCCGAGAAACCCAAGTTCATGGGCTTCGAGTGTGTGGGCTTCGATTTAACATGGTATGGTTACGAGAAAGCCCGATACGATTCGGCCTTGAATTTAAATTGGCTCATTTTAATGTATAGGAGCAGTACCGACAAGACCAAGTTTTTTAACAACTTCTTTGATACTTTGGCGGGCACCAATCAATTGCGTTTGCAAATTATAGCGGGCAAAACATTAAATGATATCAAGCAAAGTTGGCAAAAGGATTTAACAAGCTACAAGCAAATGCGCCTGAAGTATTTGTTGTACGAATAATTTACCCATACAATTTAATGCAGATAACTGCGTTTAACCCCTATCCATTATGAAATTAAAAACAATACTCTTTCTTTTATTGGTAGTTTGTTTTACAACTACCCAAGCCCAAGATGAGAAACCAATGCCTACAGAAGCGCAGTGGCAAGCTTATTTTTATGCTAAAGAAGCTAGCATTAAAAAGAAACTATATCAAATGGTTTTGGATGGGAAGATTAAGGCTTATAAGAATGATTCATTTGTTTCAACTTACGGTCTTGATTACCTAAAGCTAAGAGGTTCTACTGAAAAAACAGTTAATTTAAAAGGTAAGGATACAATAATAAATGTACCGCTAAAATTTGAGGCATTGAATGAATTTTGGTTTTGTAAAGAAATTAGTTCGTCTCCGTTTGAAGAAACAGAGAGCAATCATTTTGTTGCGCTTGCCATCACTTTTCAGCCGTCCTATGGTGGTTTTACAACAAGAAATCAACCGTTTTGTTGGATGACGGTAAATGATATAAAGGCGATATTAAGTAAGGAAGATTATCAATGGCTTCAACTTCTCTTTTTTTATTCAAAAAATGATAATACGATATTGTTTAGAAGTGATGACTGGGATGACAATTATTGGGAACTCAACCATGTTAAATTATTTAAAAATATAACGCATTCAGATTCCTTGTTGTTTCAGAAATTGAGTCGCTCGCTCAATTTAAGTTCATTTTATTTTGAGTCTTTTTGGTGGGAAGACAAAAATGCAACTGATGCAAATATCTATGATCAGCAGCAAAAGAAAAATATTTCATATTTTGATTTCCAACTAAAATACCAAGAAAAGTTAACAGTATTTTTACAGACAGATGTAAATAATCCAACGATAGGGAAGGATACAGTCATAAGCAGTCCAAAATTTTTAGAAAAGGTTACAAGCATTACATTTGATAAAACAAGTAATAGGATTAAAACTTTTAATTTCGAGTTGAAGGAAGCTATGAATTC
>CAJBKH010000127.1 GCA_903953615.1 uncultured Bacteroidota bacterium | reverse complement strand
TGCACTTTGATAACGGGCATTGTTGGACAATTTTCTTCTTAAACTTTGGGTGAGCACCCCTGCTACAAACAAATGCTTTTTAATTTGAAAATCGGCCGTTAATACCAAACGTGTTGGTAACCCCACCGCGTAAGTACCTTTATAAGTTTGATAAGTACCGAACTTATTAAAGAACGAATCGGCCATGGCTTGGTAATTGGTGCTACCCGCAATGGTATTTCTAAAAGCCGAATTAACATTGATGCCCACAGGTAGATTGATCACCACTTCGTTAAACACTGCATTTTGATACGTGATTTTTCCGATGTCCATAATTGCAACACCAAATTTCCCAAAGTATAAAGTTTGATTCTTTTTATATCCACCATGGCGTTTGGTATCGCGTTTATTGAACACATAAGTTGCGCCTAAATCAATGCCCATGCCCTTGCCTATTTGGTCGCCATAAGTTACCAATTGCATTTTAGCTGGTTGAAATACCACACTGTCGGAATTAACTGTTGTAAGTGTTAATCCAGAATTGTGCAGATAAAAACCAGGCAGTCCCCAATTTTTTTTCACGGTGGCACCTAGTATCAATTGGCGTTTCCAATCGAGTTGAATGACCTTGGCCACATTGATGCCCGCTGCTATGCGCGAATGACCAACCACAGCAAATTCATTGATGGTATTAGCACCACCTTGTGCTAAGGTTTTAAATAAACTAAAGGCCCCTTGACTGGAATCTAAATCTTTATTCAAAGCATGTGCAAAATTTTCGGGCATGTTGGCTACGCGCGCTCCTGCATGTGCCGAAGTAACTAAACCCACGCGCCACGATTTTATTTGCACCGATGCCGAAGGACCATATACATCACTGGCTACAGACACTTGTTTGTTGCGACCATTTAATTTTTCGGTTAACCACAAACGATCGAACCTCGCATTACCGCTCTCCGTTTGATATATCAAAGGAATGTTATTGTTAATGGTGCGATAGGCCGAGTATGGCAATTTAAGTGTGAGGTAATTGTTGTTCATATTCACCCACAAGCCCGCTAAATTGACTTGCCATTTATAAGCACTGTAGCCGCTCAACGAAGGATTGAGGTGCAGCGAATGCACGGCTCCATAATTTCCAACTCCCATAGGCGTAATGTATTGGGCATTACTTTTCATAATCTGTAATCCCAAAAAAAGCACGGTTAGTTTTAAGTGTGTAGTTTTCATAGGCGCCCTTTTTATATTAGACTGCATTTTTTTGAAAAAAGTATACCTGTATCTTTAAACTAAATCTATACCATTGTAATTCAAATAGATATATTTAATAGCGCGTTTTATGACTCTATAATTAAATAAACTAACCATCAAGTGATTTCGCTATAAATATAAAACCTTAAATATCTCCTTCCACTCTAATCGACATATCAACAATGCGATAGGCATAAGTAGGCAATTATAGTTTGTTGTAATCGCCTAAAATCGTACCTTTGCACCACTTTATATAAAAAAACAAATGACAACAGAAACAAGCTCTTACGTTCCTTTTAAAGTTAAGGACATCAGCCTTGCAGAATGGGGTAGAAAAGAAATCAAATTGGCAGAAGCTGAAATGCCTGGTTTAATGGCCCTTAGAGCCGAATATGGTGCTTCTAAACCGTTAGCAGGTGCTCGCATCGCTGGTTGTTTACACATGACCATTCAGACTGCAGTACTTATCGAAACCCTTACTGCACTAGGTGCCGAGGTAACTTGGTCGTCATGTAATATATTCTCAACCCAAGACCATGCTGCTGCTGCTATTGCTGCTGCTGGTATTCCAGTATACGCTTGGAAAGGTATGACAGCCGAAGAATTCGACTGGTGTATCGAACAAACTTTGTTCTTTGGCGAAGATAAAAAACCATTGAACATGATATTAGATGATGGTGGCGATTTAACCAACATGGTATTCGATGTTTATCCTGAATTATCTGCGGGTATCAAAGGATTAAGCGAAGAAACCACCACTGGTGTTCACCGTTTATACGAAAGAATGAAAAAAGGCACTTTAGTAATGCCTGCTATCAATGTTAACGATAGCGTTACCAAATCTAAATTCGATAACAAATACGGTTGCAAAGAAAGTTTGGTAGATGCAATCAGAAGAGCTACCGATATTATGATGGCTGGTAAAGTAGCTGTTGTTGCTGGTTATGGCGATGTGGGCAAAGGTTCTGCAGAATCATTAAGAGGTGCAGGTTGCCGCGTATTGGTTACTGAAATTGATCCTATCTGTGCATTACAAGCTGCAATGGATGGTTTCGAAGTTGTACCAATGGACGAAGCTGTTAGCAGAGCTAACATGTTTATTACTGCTACTGGTAACGTTAACATCATTAAAGAAAGACACTTTAGAGGCATGCGCGATAAATCGATCGTTTGTAACATCGGTCACTTCGACAACGAAATCGATATGAACTGGTTGAACAGTGCTTATGGTTCTACCAAATACACCATTAAACCACAAGTTGATGTTTACGAAATCGATGGCAAAGAAGTTATTATTTTAGCTGAAGGCCGTTTAGTAAACTTAGGTTGCGCAATGGGTCACCCTTCATTCGTTATGAGTAATTCATTCTCGAACCAAACTTTAGCACAATTAGAGTTATGGGCGAACAGTGCCAATTACAAAAACGAAGTGTATGTATTACCTAAACACTTAGATGAGAAAGTAGCTAAATTACACTTAGCGCACATTGGTGCCAAATTAGAAACCCTCGACAGAGAGCAAGCCGATTATATTGGAGTAGCTGTTGAAGGTCCATTTAAAAAAGACACCTACAGATACTAAACCGATTGGGTTTTAAGTTAAGTAGAGAGCACTGTGTCAATACTAATTTAAAATCAAATCACAATTCATTTCTATGAATTCGCATTATAAAAACCTTCTGTTCCTTATTTGTTTATTGCCTTTATTGGCAATGACTAACAGAGAGCAGGAGGTTTTTTCTTTTGCAAAAAATAATGTAGAAGCCAGCTTAGATGATACCGAAGTGAACAATGATAAAGTAGATTCTCTGTTGGCATTTGCCAATCGCTACTTGAATCGCCCTTATTGTTATGGCAGCAAACCGCCCAAATGTTTCGACTGCAGTGGCTTTGTGCAATATTGTTTCAGTCAGTTTAATGTTAGCTTACCCCACTCTTCCCACAGCACTGCTTTCTTGGGCAAATTTGTGAGTCAGGAGCATGCACGCAAAGGCGACTTAATTTTCTTTACAGGCAGAGAACATGCTTCAGAAACTGTTGGTCATGTTGGCATTGTAACAGAATTAAAAGAGGGCAAAATTTATTTCATACACGCCTCTGTTCAAGCAGGCGTCATTGTTTCTAACTCCGAAGAGGCGTATTACAAAAAAAGATTCATGATGATTAAACGTTTCAAACTATAAGTTGAAATTGTTTTTGAAAATCTTAACCGCAATGGCAATCAATATAACGCCAAAGAATTTGCGGATTACCAATAAACCACCTTCACCTAAGATTTTCTCAATTCTATTCGTCGATTTTAAAACGATATAGATGAAAATCAAATTGGCTACAATGCCAATAAAAATATTAATGGCATGGTAATCGGCCTTTAAAGACATAATGGTGGTAAGGGTTCCGCTACCTGCTATAATAGGAAAAGCAATGGGTACTACACTGCCTGTTTTGGCATTGGAATCGGTTTTAAAGAAATCGCGACCGAGTATCATCTCCAAACCAATAATAAAAATTACAACCGAACCTGCTAGGGCAAAGGAGTGAATATCGATGCCCAATAAATTCAAAAATTGTTCGCCCACTAGAAAGAAAAGGGTCATTAATAAACCTGCTACAAGTGTTGCAACACCCGATTGTATATGCCCCATTTTTTTGCGCATGGAGATAATAACTGGGATAGAACCGATGATATCAATAACCGCAAACAAGGTAAATGTAATGGTGAGTGATTCTCTGTAATCGAACATAATATGGTGGTTTCAAAGGTACACAAAAAGCCCCGCAAATAAATTTGCGGGGACCTTTTTAAACTTAATAAATGAATATAAAAAATTATCCTTTCTTCGCTTTAATATCTATCACTACTTTGAACTCATCTTTAATCGCTTTGTCTTTCAATTTAGCTTTTAAATTTGGGAAGGCAGTAGTTGAACCATATATTACACCCCAATCTAAACGGTTTACCATAACAGTACCAAGTGCTTCAACAGCATCGCCATTGATGGTTACTTTAGCAGGAACTACGATGTTTTTAGTAATGCCTTTTAAAGTTAAGTTACCAGCAATTGCATGGGTGTTACCAGCAGTATCGTTGGTTAAAGCAGTTACGCCAGTTACTTCGAATTTACCAGTTGGGTATATTTTTGTATTGAAGAAATCAGTATCGTTTAAGTGACCAACTAGGTAAGCATTTTTAGTAGCATCCGTTAAATCTAAATCTTTGATAGATTTGATATCGATTGTAAAGTTACCAGCAATTAAATTACCATCTTTCACTGTAAGACTACCTTCGCTTAATTTCATGGTGCCATTATGACCATAAGATAAAGCCTCGCCAGTCCAATTAATAATTGAAGTAGCAGTATCTACTAAATAAGTAGTACCGATAGAATCAGTTGCAACAGTTTGTGCAGCTGTAGCTTCAGCAGTCGGCTGACTGTTACAAGCCGCGAATAATGCTGAAATAGAGATTAAATAAAATAATTTTTTCATGTTGCCACAAATGTACATACAATCATTGTTACAACATATATCTATTACCTATCCAAATATAGCGTTTATTTATAAAATCGGCATTGGTGAATGAAGCATTGCCAGAAGGATTACCGCCACTTACGTGCAAGTCGCTCCACGCAGCGTGTTGATTCACAAACGCAGCACCTGTAAAATTGAATGAAACCGGTGTAAACACACTGTTCATCTCCTCTTCTATTAATTCCATGCGCTTAGCATCGGTACAAAAAGCTAAACAAGTAATGGCACCATTCTTTTCGGCAGAGTGTTTTGCTAAAGCAATGGATTGGTCTTTGCTTTCAGTTTTAACAATACAAATCATGGGTCCGAAATATTCTTTCAAATAAATCGACTCATCTTTTGCATCTACCACTAAAACGTTCACCGATTTGATTCTTGCATTTTCGAATTCAGCATTGTCGATTTTCAAATCGTTAAGTTGTACTTGACTTGGGTATTTGCCTTTTACTTCTTCGATGCGTTTTGAGGTAGCATCGTTTTGTATAGCACCCAAGGTTGGTGCGCCAGCTTTAGGATTTAATAATAAGCCTGAAACAGAAGCAATGATTTTATCTTTAACCTCTTCGAAACTCAAGGTACCTTCTTCGGTGGTAATACCATCGGCAGGTACATAAATATTTTGAGGAGCGGTACACATTTGTCCGCTATAAAGCGATGCTGAGAAAGCGATGTTTTGCGCAACTGGATCGATGGCTTTAACACTTTCTAAGATTACTGAGTTGATACCAGATTTTTCGGTGAAGCAAGTTTTATTTAAACTTTCAATGTAATCGCCCATCAAGTTACCACCTGTGTAGTCGATCATTTTTACTTGTTCGTTTTCTGCTAATACTTTTGCTAAGGGTTGATCGCTGCTATCGATGGCCAATTGGATAACGGTGGTTGGCAAACCATTCGCTTTTAATTCTTGTTTCAACTCATCGATAAAGATTGCGATTGGATATACGGCTTTCGGATGTGGTTTAACAATCACTGTATTGCCGGTTATCAAACTTGCATAAATACCTGGCACCGAATTCCATGTTGGAAAGGTAGAACAGCCTATGGCCAAACTAACACCTTTAGGAATGGCTTTGAAATTTTTATTAAGACTTAAATCGAACTTACCCATGTTTTTGGTCCACACTACATTGCTTGGATACACGGTCATTTGCTGATAAGCGGTTGCCAGTACTTCTAAAGCGCGGTCGCAAGCATGCGGGCCTGAAGCTTGGAAACTCATTAAGAAACTCTGACCAGTAGTGTGCATAGTGGCATAAGCCATTTCGAAGAAACGTTCTTTCACGCGTTCTAATGAATTGGATAACACTTTGATTCTAAGATCGAGGTCGGCCTTTTTCCAAATATTGAAAGCAGCAGAAGCGTTATGCACTAAAGTAGGCACATCGTATTGGGCGTATTTAACACCGATACCTGTTTGTAGGTAGGGCGATACTTCTTCACCAATGAAGTTGGTAGCATTGTCATCGATGAATGAATAGTTGGTATTGAATCTCGCTTGAAAAGCGGCAAGGCCAGCGGCTTGTGCAGTTTCGTCGTATGCTTTAGGATTTTCTGGATATACAGCGAAATATTTTCTTTCGGAATTTGATTTAATTAGTTCTGATAAATTCATGCGCAAATCTAAAGTTTTTTTTAGAGAAATGTTGTTGCGTTATTCGTTATTGAGTTAATAGTTATTGCAGTTGGCAGGAGGTGCGATTGGTTGCTTCGTTAATGCTATTGTAGGCAGCCCTTCGACTCCCGATAGCTATCGGGACAGGGTGACAACCCGTCGGCAGTAAGCAGTATGCAGTATGCTTTTACCATTAGCAGCAAGTGCCAAATGACCATCTACCACAGAAGCTCCGTAGGAGTTGTATCTTAGCAATGGACTAAGCAGCAAGCACAATCAAAGATTCCTTGTCACATCAACTCAGATTTAACAATCATGTGTTCGAGCATCATAAGAAAAAAAAACATACCATCCGGTATGTTTTTTTCTGGGGTTTAGGTTTTAAAAAAGTATAGGCATAAAAAAACCCTGACGGTTAGGTCAGGGTTAGTAAATAATTTTGGCAACGACATACTTTCCCAGTTTTAACACAAGTATCATCTGCGCTAAGGGGCTT
>CAJBKH010000126.1 GCA_903953615.1 uncultured Bacteroidota bacterium | reverse complement strand
GGTTTGCTATAGAATTAAAAATGACTTACCCCACCCACTTAATCCAATCCTTTAAGCTCTTAATCGCCTCTTTTAATATGAATTCTCTAAAGGCTTCTTGATGGCTTGATTCTCTATTAATTTCCAAAGCTTTGTAATAGCCCATTCTGCTTTCATAGCTGCCCGAAATATTAATCATCGGATAGCCAAATTGATAGGCAATTAAATTCATCAATAAACGCGAAGTGCGACCATTCCCATCGATGAATGGGTGTATGGTTACCAATTTATAATGCATATCAGCGGCTAACAGCAATGGGTGTAATTCCAATTTCATTCTTTCATAATAATTGAATAAGTCTTCCATCTGTGGTCGAATTAAGGAAGGCTCTGGTGGTGCATGCTTGCTACCGCCTATTCTTACATTTAAATTGCGATAACGACCCGCATTCTCTTTATCTATGCTTTTTAAAATGATGGCATGCAACTGTAATAAATTGTATTCAGATATTTCGGCTTTACCCTTTACTAATTCTAAAACAAAATCAAATGCTTCCGAATGGTTGATGGCTTCTAAATGTTCATTTAAACTTTTACCGCCTATTGTAATTCCTTTGTCTACCACCATTGCTGTTTCTTGCAGGGTAAGGGTATTGCCTTCTATCTTATTGCTTTCGTATGTAAAATCAATTTTAAAAGCACCCATTAAGTTTTTGAGCTGAGCCTTTGGCAAAGGACGCTTTTTGTCTAACTTCTTTTTTAACTTATCTACCTCTAATAATAAGACTTCTATATTGTCGTTCTTCTTTAATTTATAAGTATAAAATGATTCCGCTAATTTCAAAGCACCCAAACCATCTACATCTTCGCCTATTTCATAAAGTATTTTTTCTGCCAACCAAACAGTTTTTAAATCGTTCCCTTTAATTTTTAGAGCCTTTGAAATGGCTTCTAATTGCAGGCGATTGGGCACACGAACGCCTTTCTCAAATTTATTGAGAACTGCAACTGCAATACCAGATTTTATGGATAAGGTACTTAAGGTTTCTTTTCGTTCTAACCTATTGCGCTTTAAAATATCTTTCAATTTTTCCATACCACAAATATACTATTTTTGTCTAAAAATACTATATTAAAATATTTTTAGACATTTTTTGTCTAATTAAAATACATAAAAAAGCCACAGTCATAACCGTTAAAACGATACAACTGTGGCTAATAATATTAGTTAGCTGATTCGGTCATGTAAGCCGCAATTGGCAAACAAGCGCAAATCAAATTTCTATCGCCATGCGTGTTGTTCACTCTAGCCACACTTGGCCAGAATTTTTTAGCTACCACAAATGGCAATGGGAAAGCCGCTTTATCTCTGCTGTAAGAATGACTCCAACTATCGCTGCTAATTTCCATGGCAGTATGTGGTGCATTTTTCAATACATTATCTTCTTTGCTTACTGAGCCGTTTTCAATTTCTGCTACCTCATTTCTAATCGCTAACAAGGTATCGCAAAAACGGTCTAACTCAATTTTGCTCTCGCTCTCTGTTGGCTCAATCATTAAAGTACCTGCTACTGGGAACGATAAAGTAGGTGCATGGTAACCATAATCCATTAAGCGCTTGGCCAAATCTTCTGCTTCAATACCTGCACTTATTTTCAAAGGACGGGTATCTAAAATCATTTCGTGTGCACAAGTGCCATTCTCGCCTTTGAACAATACTGGATAAGCATGCTCTAATCTTGATTTAATGTAATTGGCATTTAAAATGGCGATTTCAGTTGCATCCTTTAAACCTTTAGCGCCCATTAATTTAATATAAATATATGAAATCAGTAAAATACTTGCACTGCCATAAGGCGCTGCAGAAATAGCTGTAATGGCTTTATCGCCTCCTGTTTTTACAATCGCATGACCAGGTAAGAAAGGCACCAAGTGTTTTGCAACACCAATTGGACCCATGCCAGGACCGCCACCACCATGTGGTATACAGAATGTTTTGTGTAAATTTAAGTGACATACATCGGCTCCAATTAAACCAGGACTGGTTAATCCAACCTGCGCATTCATATTGGCGCCATCCATGTATACTTGTCCGCCATGCTCATGGATAATATCCGTTATTTCTTTGATTTCACCATCAAACACACCATAGGTTGATGGATAAGTAACCATGAATACCGCTAAGCTATCTTTGTATTGAATAGACTTCTCTAATAAATCATTTAAGTCGATGTGACCATTCGCTAAATTTTTTACAATTACAATTTGCATGCCTGCCATTGCAGCACTTGCAGGGTTGGTGCCGTGTGCCGACTCAGGAATCAATGCCACATTTCTATGCCCTTGACCAATATCATTTAAGTAAGCTCTTATCACCATTAAACCAGCATACTCACCTTGTGCACCTGAGTTAGGTTGTAAACTCATACCAGCAAAACCGGTAATCACTTCTAAATCTTTCGCCAACTCATTGATAACCTCCATATAACCTTCTACTTGGTTCACAGGAGCAAATGGGTGGATTTGATTAAACTCAGGCCAAGTAACAGGAATCATTTCAGTAGTTGCATTCAATTTCATTGTACAACTGCCCAATGATATCATGCTATGACAAAGTGATAAATCTTTGCCTTCTAAAAATTTGATATAACGCAACATTTCATGTTCGCTTTGGTAATTGTTAAATACTGGATGGGTCATGTAATTACTTACGCGAACCAAATTGCTAGGCCATGTTAATTCTTGTGAATTCGCAAGGTTTTCAATTGTACTTAATTCAATTGTTTTTCCAGCTGCATTGGCAAAACACAATGCAATTGTATAAATATCAGCAAACTCTGTTGTTTCGTCAATCGCAATGCTAATATCGCCATTGCCAAAATAACGCAAGTTGATTTCATGCTTCTCTGCTTCAGCCTTAATCGCATCAGACAAACCATCTGAATTAATCAATAAAGTATCAAAATATTGTTTGTTATGTTGTCCAAATCCCAATGAAACTAAAGCTGCTTCTAAAGCCTTGGTTAAACCATGTACTTTGGTTGCAATTTTCTTAACACCTGCTGGTCCATGGTATACACCAAACATACCTGCCATAATTGACAACAATACCTGTGCAGTACAAATATTACTGGTTGCATTTTGTCTGCGTATGTGTTGCTCTCTGGTTTGCAAAGCCATTCTCAAAGCTTTGTTACCATGTCTATCAATACTTACACCAATAATTCTACCAGGAATCTGACGTTTAAATTCATCTTTCGTTGCAAAGAAACCAGCGTGAGGACCACCAAATCCTAAAGGCACACCAAATCTTTGTGAGTTACCGATTACACAATCAGCACCCCATTCACCTGGAGGGGTTAACATAGTTAATGATAACAAATCGGCAGCTGCACAAACCATTACACCAGCTGCGTGTGCGCCTTCAGTAAATACTTTGTAATCTTCGATACTGCCTTCATTGTTTGGATACTGAACAAAAGCACCAAAGTACTCTTTCGTAAAACTAACTGTTTTGTAATCGCCAAAAACCAACTCAACACCAATTGGAGTTGCTCTGGTTTTTAAAATATCAATGGTTTGCGGATAACTGTTTTGATCTACAAAGAACTTCAATGCATGGTCGTGTTTATGAACAGTTCTAAACATGGCCATGGCTTCTGCTGCTGCTGTCCCTTCATCTAACAAACTTGCATTGGCAATTGGCAACCCTGTTAAATCAATAATCATTGTTTGATAATTTAACAAAGCTTCTAATCGACCTTGTGCAATCTCAGCTTGATATGGTGTGTATTGGGTATACCATCCTGGATTCTCCATGATGTTTCTCAAAATCACGCCTGGCGTGTAGCAATTGTAGTAGCCAGTACCAATATATGTCTTGTAGACTTTATTCTTAGATGCAATTTTCTTAAGATTCTGCAACAATTGTTGCTCACCCACTGCTGGCTTAATGTCCATATCGCCTTGCATGCGAATGCCCGACGGTACAGTTTTATTAATTAATTCATCAATTGATGACATGCCAATGACTTTTAACATGGCATCGATATCTTCTTGAGCTACAGCACCATTATGGCGGTTAACGAAGTGGTCAGTTTGACCCGTGTAAAGTTTCATTAAATTTAGGTTAAAAAATGTGGTGCGAAGGTAAGAATTTTTTAAGAATTTTTATTGCCCTTGCGCTAACATGATTTATATCAACGCAAAAACAATTTAAACCAGTGGCCACTTTGCTTCAATGTCCTTTGTTTGCTTGCAAAATCAATATGCACCAATCCAAATCTGGGATGATAACCCTCGGCCCATTCAAAATTATCAATGAGCGACCAAGCAAAATAGCCTTTTAAATCAACACCCTCATTAATGGCTTTCTTTACTTGTTCGAGATGTGCTTTAAAATAGGCAATGCGCTTATCATCCTTTATCTCTCCTTCTACTAATTTATCATTCAATGCCATGCCATTCTCTGTTATGATTAAAGGAATACCTGTTTGGTAAGCATCAATTTTTTTAAGTACATGGTAAATTGAAGGTGGATAGATTTCCCAATCCATCGCAGTTAATTCAGTTGTTCTTAACTTGGCGGGCACCTGCTTGATTCTCAAAACTGGATTCAGAGGATTCCATTTAAACACCTCTCTCGTGTATGTTTGTATGCCTATAAAATCTAAAGGAGTCTTTAAATTCAAGGCATCTTCAGGGAGTATATACTTTTCTATTTGCTTTAATATTTTAATTTCTTCTTTTGGATAACCTAATCCAATAATTGGTTCGAAGAACAAGCGGTTAATCAATAAATCAGCTAAAAAAGCAGCATTCACATTTCTATTTTGATCATCAATGCTTTCAACATGTGTAAACGAAAATGTTGAACCTACCTTTAATTCGGGATTAATCGATTTTATTAATCTGAAGATGTGCCCAATGCATAAATTGGCATGGTGCATGGCTTTGAAAAAATTATTAAAACCTGTTTTTCCTGGCGCATGTATACCAAAAAAATAACCCGCGCCAACAAAAACCGAAGGCTCATTTAAAACCATCCATTGTTTAACTTTGGTGAAATTTGTAACACAAATAGTGGCATACAAAGCAAACCAATCTAAAATAGCGCGATTGGTCCAGCCGCCTTTTTTTTCTAAAACGGCAGGTAAATCCCAATGGTAAAGTGTAACCCAGGGCTCAATTTCAACATCTATACAATACTGAATAACTGATTGGTAAAAAGCTATGCCCTGCGGATTAATCGTCTCGCCATCTGGTAAAATTCTACTCCATGCAATACTGAATCGAAAGTGTTTAAATCCCATTGATTTTAATAAATCAATATCTGTTTTAAAATGCACATAGAAATCCGAAGAATAATTAAGATGGTGTTTGTTCTTAATTCTGAATTTAGATGAAAAAAGTCCCTTCTGTGCTAAACAAAATTCATCCCAAATAGACACACCCTTGCCGTCGGCCATTGCAGCCGATTCTGTTTGAGCTGCAGATATAGCTGCACCCCAGATAAATGATTCTCCAAATTCAGTTGCTTTCAAAGGTTCAATGCACTACAATAATGTCAACGCAATATTGCAGTTATTATCTTCTTAAACAATGACTGATTGATTTTAAGAATAACTCGCACATGAGCATGAACAAAACAATTAAAATACTTCTCATATTGAATTCAAAGATCTGTTTCGAATATTAATTTTTAATTAAATTAGTATGATTTTTAAAATGAAAAGGCAACCAATTTTTGGCTGCCTTTTCATAATTTATTTTTAAGCTGAATTAATTTCGAAATACAATCTCATTGTTGAAGGAATCGACAATGATGGTGGATTCTTTTTTTATCTCACCAGTCAATATCTTTTTCGACAATTCATTCAATACTTTTTTCTGTAAAACACGTTTCAATGGGCGTGCGCCAAACTGCGGATCGTAGCCCAACTGACCTAACCAATCGGTTGCCTCTTCGGTAATCTCAATGGCAAAGCCTGCCTCGGCCAATTGCTTGGTAATACCCGCCAATTGTATCTTTACAATCTGATGAATGTTCTCTCTGCTCAATGGCTCGAACATTAATATTTCATCAATTCTATTCAAGAACTCAGGACGGATGGTACTCTTTAACAATTGATACACTTCATTTTTAGTTTTGGCCAACACTTCATCCTTATTCGCATCGGTCATGCCCTCAAAATTCTCTTGTATAATATGCGAACCAATATTGCTAGTCATAATGACAATGGTATTTTTAAAATTGGCCGTTCTGCCTTTGTTATCAGTCAATCTACCATCATCTAACACTTGTAATAATATATTGAAAACATCTGGATGGGCTTTTTCAATCTCATCTAACAATATTACTGAATATGGTCTTCTGCGAACAGCTTCAGTCAACTGACCACCTTCATCATAACCGACATAACCTGGAGGCGCACCAATCAATCGACTGACGGTATGCTTCTCTTGGTACTCACTCATATCAATTCTCACCATGGCATTGTCATCGTTGAATAAAAAAGCGGCTAAGGCTTTGGCCAACTCTGTTTTACCAACACCAGTGGTTCCCAAAAAGATGAATGAACCGATTGGTTTTTTTGGATCTTGCAAACCAGCCCTGCTTCTTCGCACAGCATCCGAAATGGCGGCTATGGCTTCTTCCTGACCAACCACACGTTTGTGTAATTCATCTTCTAAATGCACCAATTTTTCGCGCTCACTTTGCAACATGCGGTTCACTGGTATGCCTGTCCACTTACTTACCACATCTGCTATATCTTCGGCATCAACCTCTTCCTTCACCATCGGTTTATCCCCTTGCACTTCAATCAATTTTACCTGAAGTTTTGAAACTTCTTCTTCAGCCTCTTTTATTTTTCCATAACGCAACTCAGCCACTTTGCCAAAGTCACCATTGCGCTCTGCTTGATCAGCTTCATTTTTATACTGCTCTATATCACCTTTGCGTGTTTGAATTTTTTCTACAACATCTTTCTCACTTCTCCAACGGGCATTAATGGTGCTGCGCTCTTCATTTAAGTTAGCCAATTCTGAATTAAGTTTACTTAATTTGTCCTTGTCATTTTCTTTTTTAATAGCTTCCTTTTCAATCTCTAACTGCATAATTCTGCGGTTCAATTCATCGAGTTCTTGTGGCAATGAATCTATTTCAATCCTTAATTTAGAGGCTGCTTCATCTAATAAATCGATGGCCTTATCTGGCAAAAAACGATCCGAAATATAACGACTCGAAAGCTCTACAGCATTAATGATGGCTTCATCTTTTATCTGAACTTTGTGATGTGTTTCATAGCGTTCCTTCAACCCACGTAAAATCGAAATAGCATCTTGCTCGCTCGGTTCCTCAACCATTACTTTTTGAAAACGACGCTCCAATGCTTTATCATTTTCAATGTATTTTTGATATTCGGCCAACGTAGTGGCACCAATGGCTTTTAACTCCCCTCGTGCTAAGGCCGGTTTTAAAATATTCGCGGCGTCCATTGCGCCTTCACTCTTTCCTGCACCTACAAGGGTATGTATTTCATCTATGAACAACACAATTTCTCCATTGCTTTTAATTACTTCATTTACCACCGCTTTCAAGCGTTCTTCAAACTCGCCTTTGTATTTAGCGCCTGCTATTAGGGCACCCATATCCAAACTAAATATAGTTTTAGATTTTAAATTCTCTGGCACATCGCCTTGTACTACTCTTCTTGCTAGACCTTCGGCAATGGCTGTTTTACCAACACCTGGCTCACCTATTAAAATAGGATTGTTTTTAGTTCTCCTACTTAATATTTGTAATACTCTTCTAATCTCATCATCTCTGCCAATAACAGGATCTAATTTACCAGCCGAGGCCAATTCATTTAAATTAAGGCCATATTTTTTCAATGCGTTGTATTGTTCGCCTCCACTCTGTGAATTCACAGTGTTATTGCCTCTTAAATCTTTGATGGCTTTTTTTGCATCGGCTAATTTAACACCTGCATCCTTTAACAAATTACCGATGGTATCGTTATTAGATAGCAAAGCAATGATGAGGTGTTCTATTGAAACATATTCATCACCAAATTCTTTCATTTGTTTTTCGGCACTCATTAAAGTAGTGTTCAAAATAGGTGAAAGGAACTGGTTGTTTTGATCGCCAGTAACTTTTGGCAAGCCTGCAATTATTGCATCTACAGCAGATTTGGCCCGATTGATATTGGCACCTGTTTTGTTGAAAATAAATGAAATAACTTCTTCATCATTTTCAAAAATACTTTTCAATAAATGGGCATTCTCAATACTTGGGTTACTATTCTCAAAAGCCAATTGCTGGGCTTGTTGAACACATTCTTGTGCCTTAATGGTAAACTTATTAATATTCATATTGTTTTATTTGTAATTTATTTTGAGCATCGGAATCACCCGATTTTCGAGTAGACTTAATCAAAACAAAATCCAAAGCCAATTAACTGCTAGTTAGTCAGTAATATCGGTCATTATGCTATATTTTTAACCCTAAAATAAAATAAATACGCAATATTGTCTGAGTCATCTAAAAAGATTAAAATTGCATCACAATAATTGCATACTTTTTGCATTTATATATACAGAACGTGAATTTATTCAAAAAACTCATATTACCTTTTGCTTTATTACTCCTATTAATGGGCGCCACAACTGTTGCTAAAGTTTTATGGCAGGAAAATAAACCATTAACCAAACAACATTTTAAGGGACCAGTTGACACAAAATCAAAATTCATGTCGAACACGAATACCACCTTAAATATTCGTATTGTTAAGCAAAAAGGGGTGACCGCAGAGGTCACCAATTATTTTGACCCTGCAAAATCTTGGATAAAACCCAATGCTAGTAATGAAATATTAAAGCATGAACAATTGCATTTTGATATTACTGAAATATATGCCCGCGAATTAAGAAAAAGAATAAAACACCTTCAAAAAAACACTAGTGATGCCGATGTATTAAACATGGAAATCAAATCGGCTTTCAAACAATATGCAAGACTGATGGAGAAGGAACAGACAAGATATGATAGCGAAACCAATCACTCTATTATCGTTGACATGCAAAAGAAATGGTCAGATAGTGTTGCTATAAGACTCATTGGTTTGAATGAATTTAAAAAATAACTAAAATCAATTTTAAGAATCTCCTATTTTCATTTTACTGTAATAATTTGACAATTTTTTCTAAATCCGTCAATTTATCAATAAATTTGTTGAAACAAACAATAATCCTAAAGGCCCTAACTTAATATTTAGATAATAGTTCAAATATCAATAAATCGATTATTTTTGCAATCCTTTACAAAAAAAACAGACCCAAAAACCCGTATCAGAATGAGTGAAACAGACCAAATTTTAAATGATGCTTTGACCAACGATTCAAAAGAAAATGCATTAGAAGCCGCTATCTCACACCTTGAAAAAAAAGGTGATAGCGAAGAGCACGATGAATTTATTGAGGTGGCCGAAGAAGAAGAGAAAAGGGATAACACGGATTATTCTGGTTACACCAAAGCCGATTTTGTAAAAAAGGCTGAGGAATTGGTATTCAACACCAATTTGAAAGAGGGCCATGATATATTTAAAAAAATAAGGGTGCTTTTTGATGATGCTATCAAAGCAGAAAGGGTTTTACAAATTAAAGAATGGGCAGATGCAGGCAATGAAGTACGAGAATTTAAGCCACCATACGACGAGCAAAAAGAAACTTTCTACAAAGCATATACTAAATTTTTAGAAAAAAGAGCGGAAGAGAAAAAATTAGCGGAAGACGAAAAAAAGAAAAATCTGAACGCTAAAAAAAGTATCATCGAAAAATTAAGAGTCTTAACTTCTAATGATGAAACTGAAAAAGCCTTTGATGAGGTAAGAGAATTGCAAAAGCAATGGCGTCAAATAAGAACCGTGCCGCGCGAGCACATGCAAGACCTTTGGGACAATTACCGTTTCTTGTTAGAAAAATTCTATGACAACCATACCATCAACAATGAGTTGAAGGAATTAGATAGAGAGAAAAACTTAGAAGCAAAAATTGATTTAATCAAAAAAGTAAGTGCCTTACATGAAGAAAAATCAATTAAGAAAACATACATCCTTTTAAATAAATACCACGAAGATTTTAAAAACACGGGTCCGGTTAACGGTAAAGATATTTCGGAAGAAATATGGAAACGTTTTAAAGATGCTTCAGATAAAGTTTTAAATGAAAAGCGAGCGGTTTTAGATGAAATTAAAGCGAAACGCAATGATAACCTCGAGTTAAAAAAGGTATTGTGCGAGAAAATCGAATTGATTAATCAAATGCCAATTGAGAATGCAAAACAATGGAAAGAAAAATCCGAAGAAATTACAGCCATTTTCAATGAATGGAAAACCATTGGACCTGTGCCAGAAAGTGTGAATGATCAGATCTGGAAACGTTTCAGAGAAGCTCAAAATATTTTCAATCACAGTAAGAAAGGTTTCTTTGATAAACTTAACAGCGGTAGAGATGAAAATTTAAAAGCCAAATTGGCCTTGTGCGAGCAAGTAGAAAAACTAATAGACAATCCGCAATTCGATATTACTTCCAAAAAGATTATTGCTTTACAGGAGCAATGGCGCGGTATTGGACCGGTGCCTGACAAAATGAACGATGTGGTTTGGACGCGATTCAGAGCGGCTTGTGATGCATTTTTTAGCAAAAAAGATGTTTTCTATAAAGAGAAAAACGCAGGCGAAAAAGAAAATCAAGTGGCCAAAGAAGGCATTCTTAAAGCAGTAACCGAATTATTAGAGAACAACGATAGTACGGCCGTATTCCAAGCCTTACGCAAGCTGCAACAAGATTGGATGGGCATAGGCTATGTGCCGATGAAGGTGAAAAATGATTTGCAGAACAACTACAACAAAGCAGTTGACGCCATCTACAAAAAACATAAACAAGCAGCAGATGAGAACAAACAATTCAGAATGAAAGAACATTATGAAATGTTAGCATCTGCGCCTAATGGCGACGATAAATTGAAATATGAAGAACGCCAGTTGAACGACAAATTGAAGATGTTGCGCGATGATGTAGAAACCTTGAAAAACAACGTTGAATTTTTTGCCAAATCTAAAAATGCCGATGCTTTCAAACTTCAAATAGAACAAAAAATTGAAACTGCCAATGTTCAGATTGCTAAACTATCTGAAGAACTAAAAGTGCTTCGCTCCTACAAAAAAACCAGTGCTAGGTATTAAAATCACACCTAACCCTCATGTTAAAGCGACTGCAGTTAGCAATTGATTATCTTTTTTATTTTTTTTCTTCAGGCACACAACACGATGTGCACTCACCCTTTGTATTCAATTTTGTAACCAATGTTTTAAGAGCAAGAAAAAACAAACCAGCCTATCATTCCATTGAATTAATACGCACTAAAATGTTGCGCAGCAATGCACCGATAGAAGTGTTGCCTTTGGGCGCAAAAACCGCTGGTAAAACCACCTATATACCTTTAAAAAAATTAGTTGCAAAAACCTCTAAATCGGCGAAATATGGCGAATTACTCGAACGTATTTGTGAATATTTTGAACCCCAATACGCTTTAGAAATTGGCAGTTCTTTGGGCATCAGTACCCTTTACCAAGCCAGTGGTATACACAATGGTTATTTAATAAGTTTAGAAGGCAATCCAAAAAGTTTGGAGATAGCTCAACACAACATCGATAGTTTGGGCATACAGCATGTGCAATTTGGATTGGGCTTATTCGACGATACATTGCCAATGGTGATAGAACAAGTACCCCAATTAGATTATGTTTTTTTTGATGGCAACCATAGCTTAGACGCCACTTTGCGCTATTTTGAGTGGTGTTTAAAAAAGGCCCATTCTAACTCTGTGTTTATTTTTGACGATATTCGTTGGAGTGAAGAGATGAATAGGGCTTGGCAAAAAATAAAAAATCATCCCAGTGTTATGGTGAGTATCGACTTATTTTTCATGGGAATAGTTTTTTTTAGAACCGAACAAGCGAAAGAACATTTTACTTTGCGTTTTTAAATGGCAGAAAAGTTCAATTTCAATAAATGGTTTTGGAAATTACCTCCTGTTAAACGGTTTGTTAATTTTCTTGACAACATTATACCCCCTGGTTTCCAAGGTGCCTCCTTGTTTTCTGTGTTTCAGTTTTTCTTCCGTGGTATTATCAATCCAAAATTCAATTTGTATGCTGGCTCATTGTCATGGAATTTTTTCTTGGCCATTTTTCCATCATTAATTTTTCTATTTACATTAATTGCCTACATACCCGTTCACAATTTACAGAAGCAAATCCTTATTCAAATCGATTTCTTTTTACCAAAAGACGCTTATAAGATTATCAAATCCACCATCACAGATATTGTTCACAAGCAGCGCTCAGGCCTCTTATCATTGGGTTTTTTATCTGCACTCTATTTCGCTAGCAACGGGGTATTTTCAATGATGTTAGCCTTTGATAGCAATTTTCAAGATGAAGAAAAAAAGAAGCGCAACTTTTTTCAAAAAAGAGGACGTTCCATATTGCTAACTTTAGGCATCACCACCCTTATATTTCTATCCCTTACAGTATTAATAACTGGTTCCTATTTTTCAACCTATATCATCAAGCACCATATTATCAATAAATCGGTGATGCTTTTTGTGGTGAGCATTTTACAATTTATAACGCTTTCTGCCTTGGTATTTTTTATCATGAGTTCCATTTATTATTTTGGACATTCAGCAAAGAAAAAATGGCGTTTCTTTTCTCCAGGCGCTACTGTAGCAACCGTTTTATCTTTGGCTGCTACTTATATATTCTCAAGTTATGTCGATGGCTTTAATAGCTATAACAAGCTATATGGCAGTATCGGTGCCATCATCGTTATGATGTTATTGATTTACTTTAATACATTGTGTGTCCTAGTAGGCTTTGAGCTAAATAAGAGCATAGAAACAGTGGTAAAAATCACCCAACAAAAGCGCAAGCAAGAAAACCGATTTTTACATTAAAACTCGGCCACCACATTTAGTTTCCTTACTATTTCACAACATTTTTCGATTTAAAATTGGGTAATTACAATTATTTATTTATTTTTGCACCCCTTAAGCATAACCGGAGAAATGGCAGAGCGGTTGAATGCGGCAGTCTTGAAAACTGTTTTAGTGTAAGCTAACGGGGGTTCGAATCCCTCTTTCTCCGCCAACCAATGTTTATTAAAGAGCCCCGTAAGGGGCTTTTTTTATGAGGCAATATTCACCATGCGCCAAAGGCGGATGAGTGAATTTGCAACATAAAAAAAGCCAATAAAATTGCAAGCAATTTTATTGGGCTCTTAAATAAACATTGGTTGTAGCCTCCCCCTCTGGGATCACGCAGTAATCCCTGAAAGCTTTGATGGTGAAAACACCATCAAAGGCGCAAGACCAACGAATACTTTTTTGAACTTCCTTTTTTATCGCTTAATTTCGCAACGCTTTTGAAATCACTTCTAACCCTCAACCACTATTTTGCACGTTACAAATGGCTGCTGCTAAGTGGTATTTTGTTTGTCATACTCTCTAATATTTTTAACGTGGTGATACCTTACCTTGTTAGACAAGTATTCGATGAAGTGCAACTCAAAACCTCTTTCCTTCCAAACTTCGCAAATAACGAAGCACATAAAACTTATTCAAATTCAGTTCTAAACACAGCATTGTGGTTTGGAGCCTTGATATTATTTGCCTCTGTTATCCGTGGTATTTTCATGTTCTTTATGCGACAAACACTGATTGTCATGTCGCGTAAAATTGAATATGATATGAAAAAAGATATATTTAACCATTATCAAAAACTATCACAACGTTTTTATAGAAAAAATTATACGGGTGATTTGATGAACCGCTTAAGTGAAGATGTAGGCAGGGTGCGCATGTACATAGGACCCGCGATTATGTATATTGTGAATCTAGTGTTCACTTTTATAACTGTTATATACATGATGTTTTCGGTGAATGTTGAAATGAGTTTATGGGTATTAATGCCCCTGCCTGTGCTCTCTATTGCCATTTACTACATAAGCGAAATCATTAACAAGAAAAGCGACCGTATTCAAGCTAAGCTAAGCGACATCACTTCGCTTTCGCAAGAAACATTTTCAGGTATCCGCGTTTTAAAATCATTTGCAGTAGAAAAATCGTTTTTAAATAACATGGAATCTGAGAGTGAGAAGTACCGTACCCAAAAAATGTCCCTGACCCTCATCGATTCGCTGTTTAATCCTATGATGCTTGTATTGGTAAGCCTTAGTACCTTGCTAACCATTTACCTTGGAGGCAAAGGGGTTATCAATGGTACATTTAGCTTTGGTAATATAGCCGAGTTTGTGATCTATGTTAACCTACTTACATGGCCAGTGGCGAGTTTAGGTTGGGTTACTTCATTGGTTCAAAGAGCGGCTGCTTCGCAAACCCGCATCAATCAATTCTTAGATGAACAACCTGAAATTATCAACCAATCACAAGCGCCTTTTCATTTTAGTAAAAACATAGAATGGAAGAATGTTGATTTTAGATATGATGAAAAAAACTTTGATGCCCTTAGTCAAATTAATTTTAATCTAAATAAAGGTCAAACCCTTGGCATCATTGGTGCTACAGGAAGTGGCAAATCTACTATCGCAGGCTTGCTCTTGCGACTACTTGAACCTACAAATGGTGAAATTACAATTGATGAACAAACCCTTTCAAAAATAAATCTGGATGATTATAGACAACAAATTGGCTATGTGCCGCAAGATGTATTTTTATTCTCAGATAGTATTGCTAATAACATAGCCTTTGGGGCCAAAGAAAAAGGTGACCGCGAACAAATTATTAAGTACGCCAAACAAGCCCATGTGCACGACAATATTATCCATTTTAAGGATGGCTATGATACCATTATTGGCGAGCGTGGCATAACACTAAGTGGTGGTCAGAAACAAAGAGTAGCCATTGCAAGGGCGCTTATCCGCGATCCGGAATTACTTATTTTGGATGATTGTTTATCTGCTGTCGACCAAGAAACCGAAAAGCAAATTCTCTCAGAATTGAAACAAGTAATGCAAAACAAAACAGCTGTTATCATTAGCCATAGATTGAGCAGTGTAGTGGGTTGCGATGAAATAATTGTTTTAGAAAATGGAAAGATTATTGAACGCGGAAATCATTCAGCTTTATTAGCACTTAATGGGCAGTATGCCGAGGTATTCCGCAAACAACAGCATTAGTTATTGAGTTATTGGGTTATTGGGTGCGCCCTTAATAACTATTAACCATTAACTAAGAACTATTTTTCTAAATAAAAAGGGCGCCAAACCAACCCTTTTTCATAGCAATCTTAACTGCATCTACCTTGCTACAAACATGCAATTTTTCGTAAATATTGGCGATGTGTTTTCTAACAGTATGCGGACTGATAAACAACTTGTCGGCTACTATTTTATAGTCGTATCCGTCTACCATCAATTTCAAAATATCCATTTCTCGATTGCTTAATTGGTAATCATCAATTGGTGCGTCTTTGGGCAAACTTTCTAACTTGGCATTCATTAGAAGGTTCATGGCTTTGCGGGCCACCCTTGGCGACATAGGCACACCGCCAAATTCCAATACCTCGCGAATGGCATCGGCAATTACTTTGCTTGGCTCATCTTTTAACAAATACCCACTTGCACCTGCTTTAATAGCTTCAAATATTTTTTCATCATCATCGAAAACAGTCACCATCAAAAATTTCACATCCTTGTAAATTTGATTGGCCATTTTCACTGTTTCAATGCCATCCATCACTGGCATATCAATATCCATTAAAACCAAGGCTGGTAAATTATCTTTTGGACATGATTTCATTTTATCCATAAAGTCTTTTCCATTCACTGCCATAAATACAACTTCAAATTCATGAGCTGCACTTAAGCGTTCGTTCAATGATACCCGATTGGGTTGCTTATCATCGACAATGGCAACTTTGGTAAAACTAATCATAGTTCAAAGTAACAAAGGTTCTGTCTAATTTAACATTACGCATATGTAGTATTTTTGGCTTGAATAGAAATAAGAATTTCTGTGCCGCTTTGAACACTTGTTTGCAAGTTATAATTAGCGCCTATTTCTGCTGCACGGTACTGCATGTTCTGTAAACCATAATGCCCCTTCTTGCGCGCTTCATCAGTATCAAAACCGATGCCATTGTCGTGTATTTTATATTGAAAAAGCATGGTTTTTGAACTGGAAAATACAATACTTATTTTTGTTGCTTGGGCATGCTTTAAGGCGTTACTAAAGGCCTCTTGGCAAATTCTAAACAAATGCAAAGCAACATTTGGTGGCAAAGTTTCATTGCGCTCAATTTGATCCACTATAGTAATTTCGGCATCGGTTGAAAACTCACTCATTTTTTGCACATACGCCTTAAATTTATCGGAAAATGCTTCTATTGAAATGGCTTCATTACTTAGTGCCCAAACGGTTTCGCGTAAGGTCAAGATGGCTTGCTTACTCATTTCTGTAACAGACATTAACCTTTTTGAATCGTAGTGTTGTTTTCTGAATTCCGCATTCGCAATATCCAAATTACTTACAACATAACTTAATTGTGCCCCCACATGGTCGTGTAAATCATGCGAAATTCTAAGTCTTTGTTCTTGTTCCGCATTTTGTATTTTGGTATTTGTTTGCAATTCCAATTCAATTTGCCTGCGTTTGTAATAAAATAAGCCCCCAATTACTAACAAGAATAGTGAAATTAGAAAGACCAATAAAATTAAGTTCCTATTACTCGCCCTTTGACCTTCAAGTTCTAGTTTTTGTTTTAACAATGTATTTTCTTGTACCTTATTTTCAACTTCATACTTTGTTTGAATTTCAGTAAGCTGTTGGCTTCTCATGGCACTAAACAAACTATCCTTAATGCTTGTTGCTTTGGTATAATATACGAGGGCCTTCTCAAATGCACCAACTTGCTTGTTAACTCCTGCAAGTGCATAATAAGCGCGCTGTTGCAAATCCGGATATTGCAATGTTTTAGATAATTTCAATGCTTTTTCATACATGCTTATGGCTTTTAAATAACCACCCTTTTGTTGGTATAAATCGCCCAAATACAAATATGAAAACGCAATGGGTTGATCCATCTTTTTAGCAATTCTATAAGTCAAACTTTTTAATAAAAATTGTTCCGCTAATCCGAAGTTTTTTTGCATCAAATAAATCCCACCAATGTTTTCAAAGCAATACGACTGACCAATAGAATCAATTATCTGCACATATAATTTGAGCGCTTTGTTATAACTGTTTAAGGCCGCATTTAAATCGTTGTGCATTTCAAATACAATGCCCCCATTGTTCAACGCGCTGGCCATACAAGATGTATCCTTTATTTGACTTGAAAGTTGAAAGCTATTATCGAACATGGCTTGGGCCTCATTTAAACGGTTGCTCTTCTTATATAAAGTACCCATTTCATTGTAAACGCCCGCACAACCTTTTAGATCTCTTTTTGCTTTGAAAAAATTAAGCGACTTTAAATAATATTCTAATGCCTTTTGATGGTCGCCCCCAAAATACAGCATAACACCATACATCTTAAACAAATCTGCTAAGGCAATAGAATCCTTTAGTTTATAGGCCAACAATATGGCTTCATCTGCTGTGCCCATGGCTTGTTTACCATTAGAAAAATAATGTTCTGAAACTTCTTTTTTTAAACGCTGAAGTTTTAAAGCATCATTGGTTTGAATAGCTGCATTGGCATGAACAGACAAACCACCTAGCAGCCAAAGCAGAACCAAACCATATTTTATTAATTTGCACATTAAAAAATAAAAGGAACTTTATTAGTTGCTTCGAATTAAGGTAAAATTATGCTAACTTTTCTATATTAGTAGCAATAACTTTCAATTTGACCTACTTTTGTTGAACTTTTTTGATTTAATATTTTTAAATTAAATTCGTCACCTATTAAGCCAGTTGAACACCAAGAAACCCATATACTTTGCTTCCGATTTTCACTTGGGCGTGCCCGATTACGAAAGTTCTTTAATTCGCGAAAAATTAATTTGCGATTGGTTAGAAATGGCGCGTCAAAATGCTTCAGAAATTTATTTATTGGGCGATGTGTTCGACTTTTGGTTCGAATACAAACAAGTGATTCCAAAAGGTTTTGCGAGGTTCTTTGGTAAAATTTGTGAAATTACAGACAGTGGCATTCCTGTTACTTTCTTCAAAGGCAACCACGATATGTGGACCTTTGGCTATATAGAAAAAGAACTGGGTGTTAAAGTTATTTCAGATGAACTGATCATCGAACGCAATGGTCGCAAATTATTCCTACACCATGGCGATGGCTTAGGCCCAGGCGACAACGGTTATAAATGGATACGCAAACTATTTAGAAGTCAGTTTGGCATCAAACTTTTTGGCTTTTTACATCCGCGCATTGGCGCAGGCTTAGCACAATACTTATCACGCAGCAGTCGCATTCAAAACAAGGGCAGTGACAAAGTTTTTAATGGTGAAGACAAAGAATTCATCGTGCTATTTTGCAAGGAAATGTTAAAGACACAACATTGCGATTATTTTATTTGTGGACACAGGCATTTGCCATTGAACATTGATTTAGGCCAGCAATCACGTTATATCAACTTAGGAGAATGGGTGAACGATTTTACCTATGCCGAAATGAATGGCACCGAAATTGAACTAAAAGTATTTAAACCATGAAATACATTCTAATGCTTTTCGCTTGTACCCTTGCCATCAGTGGAGTAGCGAATACAATTAGCCCTATCGATACCATCCCCGTTAAAAAGGACAGTCGATTTACCACCGACAACATGGGCAATATTTTTATTATTTCGCCAACCAACGATATTGAGAAATACGATAAAAATGGACATAAAATAGCAACTGCGAATTTTAAAGTATTAGGCACCATAACAACCATCGATGCCACCAATCCTTTCGAAATTTATGTGTTTTACCGCGACCAAAATAAAATTCTATATCTTGATAATTTATTAAATTTAAGAGGAGAAACCAACTTGGAGTCCATTGGTATTTCGCAGTGTGCAGCCTTTGCAAGGAGTTTCGACAATCAATTATGGTTAGTAGACATGGCGGATTTAAAAATAAAGAAGTATAGCAAAGATTCTAAGTTCATTAGTGAGAGTGCTTCCTTGAATACAATTATTAGCGATGGTCCCATTTTGCCCGAAAGCATGGTTGATATCAATAGTACTTTGTATGTTTTAAACAACGGCGCCATCTTTAATTTTGATGCATTTATCAATTATACCAAAACCTTGATTAGCGATAGCATTACTGTTTTTCAGGTGGTGAATCAGCAAATTGTCTACCTCAAAAATGGCAACCTGTTTTCCTACAATCCTTTGCTCTTTAAATCAGAAAAGTTAGAACTCGGTTTGAACGAAAAAATAAAAAACATGCGCATTGAAAAAGAAAGACTATATATTTTAACCGACGATAACTTAATTTTGCACGCTTATTCAGAAAATTAAATTTCTGTTTACCCGAATCCCATGTTAGAAAAATTAGAAGCCATCGAAGGTCGTTACCGTGAAGTAGAATTATTGTTAAGTAGTCCGGATACCATGTCGGATATGAAGCGTTTTACGCAACTTAACAAAGAATACAGTGATTTAAAAGACATTGTTGAAGCCACCAATGAGTACCGCAATACTTTAAATTATTACCAACAAGCCAAAGATTTATTGGCCAATGAGAAAGATCCAGAGATCAAAGAAATGGCCAAACAAGAGGCCGATGATATGGAAGCTAAGATTGGCCCCTTAGAGGAAAAAATAAAACTTTTATTGATTCCTAAAGACCCTGAAGATGCGAAGAATGCAATTATAGAGATTAGGGCAGGTACCGGTGGTGATGAAGCCAGTTTGTTTGCAGGCGACCTTATGAAAATGTACATGCGTTACTGCGAAAACCGCGGTTGGAAAGTAGAAATTTTAGATGAAAATGAAGGTACAGCTGGCGGATACAAAGAAGTAATTTTAGAAGTAACAGGCAACAATGTATTCGGTGATATGAAATATGAAAGTGGTGTTCACCGTGTGCAAAGGGTACCCAAAACCGAAAGTGCTGGTCGTGTACACACCTCTGCTGCAACAGTTGCCGTGCTAGCCGAAGCCGAAGATGTGGATGTGCAATTGAATCCTGCTGATATCGATATGCAAACCAGTAGAAGTGGTGGTGCTGGAGGTCAGAACGTTAATAAAGTTGAAACCAAAGTACAATTAACCCACCGTCCTTCAGGCATTGTGGTTGTTTGTCAGGTTGAGCGTTCGCAGTTAGGCAATAGAGAGCGTGCGATGGCAATGTTGAGAACAAAGTTGTACGAAAAAGCTTTAGAAGAACACAACTCAAAAATTGCCAATACAAGAAAAACATTGGTGGCCAGTGGCGATAGAAGTGCTAAAATAAGGACTTATAATTTTTCTCAGAGTAGAGTAACCGATCACAGAATCAATATGACCATCTATGCGTTAGACGCTTTTTTAGGTGGTGATATACAGGGCATGATAGACGCCTTGAAGGTGGCAGAAAACGCAGAAAGAATGCAAGAAGGAACTGTGGTTTAAATAACAATTATTTAAATCCCTGCAGGTCCTTGTTTAATGCCTTCACCTTCCTTGCGGATAGGTTTCTCCATTCCCCTTCTTCTGTTTTTAACTTTCGCTATGTTTTTGTCAGTTGTCATTAATTTTATAGTATAACACAAAAATGATTCCAATTATTGTACCTCATTTTTATATTAGACGCACAAAAATGTGAAAACGTTTCACAACCTCTCAATATTTATTTAAAAAAGACATTATTTTGACAAATGTATGTTGAGAACTATGTGCATAGTCCTCATAAAACGTACTTTTTTGTAGGGAAATAATACTACTCAAAAGTCGGCAAATACCCGTCAAATATAGCATTCGGCTCATCTCATTAATTTTTTAAAATAATTGTAAAATAATTTTGCGTTTTCGAAAATTTAATCAACCAAGATGACTATTTTTTAGTTATTGGTTATTGAGTTATTAAGTTATTCGGTTGACATAGTAATGCAATAAATTGAAAAATTGGCAGTTCCCTTAATAACTATTAACTATTAACTAAATACCAAATACTATATTTGCGGCAAGTTATGAATCCGGAAGAATTGTTTAAAAATATCATCTCTCACTCGAAAGAATACGGTTTTATTTTTCAGTCGAGCGAAATATACGATGGCCTTAGTTCTGTATACGATTACGGTCAGCTAGGTGCCGAGTTAAAAAAGAATTTAAGAGACTATTGGTGGAAGAGCATGGTGCAAATGCATCAGAACATTGTTGGTATCGATGCTGCCATCTTCATGCATCCTACTACTTGGAAAGCCAGTGGTCACATAGATGCTTTTAACGACCCTTTGATTGATAACAAAGATAGCAAGAAACGCTATAGAGCCGATGTACTCATTGAAGACCATATGGCGAAGATTATGGCCAAAGCCGATAAGGAAGTAGAGAAAGCCAAGAATAAATTTGGTGAAACTTTTGATGAGGCACTTTACCGTTCTACCAATCCACGCGTATTAGAAAATATTAATAAAGCCAATGCCATCGAAGCCCGTTTTAAACAGGCTTTAGAAGACAATAACTTAGAAGAAGTTCGCCAAATTATTATCGATTGCGAAATCGTTTGTCCGATTTCAGGCACTAAAAACTGGACTGAAGTACGTCAATTCAATTTAATGTTCAGCACGCAAATTGGTTCGGTGAGCGAGGAAGCTAATACCGTTTACCTAAGACCAGAAACTGCACAAGGTATATTTGTTAATTACTTAAACGTACAAAAAACAGGCAGAATGAAAATTCCTTTTGGGATTGCGCAAACAGGTAAAGCCTTTAGAAACGAAATTGTAGCCCGTCAGTTTATTTTCCGTATGCGCGAATTCGAACAAATGGAAATGCAATTTTTTGTGCGTCCTGGTACCGAAATAGAGTGTTACAATTACTGGAAAGAAACCCGCATTAAATGGCACCGCACCTTTGGGTTTGGTGATAATAAACACCGCTTCCACGACCATCTTAAATTAGCGCATTATGCCAATGCAGCATGTGATATAGAATTTAATTTTCCATTTGGCTTTAAGGAATTAGAAGGTATACACAGTCGCAGCGACTTTGATTTAAAGCAACACGAACAATTTAGCGGTAAAAAGTTGCAGTACTTCGATGCTGAGCTGAACGAAAGTTATGTACCTTATGTCGTTGAAACCAGTATTGGTCTCGACCGCCTTTTCCTAGCTGTTTACTCTGAATCTTTGAAAGAAGAAACTTTGGCAGATGGTTCAACAAGAACACTCATGTCTTTGCCTTTTGCATTGGCACCAGTAAAAGCGGCTATATTACCTTTAGTGAACAAAGATGGATTGCCTGAGAAGGCTGATGAGATTATTAACTTGTTAAAATACGATTTCAATGTAACAACTGAAGCCAAAGATGCTATTGGCAAACGCTACAGAAGAAACGATGCAATTGGCACACCTTATTGTATTACCGTTGATTACGATACCATGGAAAATAACACTGTAACTTTGCGAAACCGCGATACCATGGAACAACAACGCGTTGCCATTAGTGAACTCAAAGGTATTATGGATCAAACCGCTAGCTTAAGCAGTTTATTAAAACAACTCGATTAATTTTTTATTCAAGAATTAATTTCAAATCATCGGGATTTGAATTATCGAACAATAAATGCTCCTGTAATGTAGTAGCCATACTAATCCCTACGTAATCGGCCTTAATAGGATACAATCTGTGACTTCGTGAAGCCAATACTGCTAACTCTATTTTTCTTACACCCCTGTTTAATAACGGCATAAAACTACTGACAATTGTTTTGCCGCTGTTCATGACATCATCAACAATTACGACCGTTGAATTGCCTAATTCATCAAAATCCGTATCGCTAATAAACTTAGGCACGAAGGTGTTTCGATCTAATTGAATGGCCAACTGGTGAACCGATAAACTACTAATTTTTTGCAACTCAGACACCAGATGCTGTGCGATGAATTGACCCCTGGCATCAATGCCTGCAATCCATATCTTCTGCTCGTCCATATTGTTTTCAAATATTTGCCAAGCAATGCGTTTTAATTTATTGCTAATTTGAGTATGCGTAAGAATGGTATTAGAAGGATTCATTTATTGTACGAAAATATTACCACGCAGTTAATAATACAAACATTATCCCAAATACTTTTTAACCACTGAGCCTAAATAAAAACACAAAAGGAGCAAAAGAAATAGGTAAGATTAGATTCTTCGAATTTGATTGGGGTTAATTAAGCTAAAGCGTAATGTGGTTTCTGCCGAAGTCCTCAAGTACACAAAAGGTTGTTGGGTCAATCATTTATGGCTGTCGACAACACGGATTGGTGTAACAAATATGCAAAAAGAGAATTTAAATACAAAAGATTTTTGGCTAACATTTTAGGGTTGTCGGCAATTTTTTTATTTTTTTTGATTTAGAAATGATTAAAATTCAGGAGTATTATAGATTGATGTTTGTTTCATTAATAAATTTACTTTTTGGTTTAGCGTTAATTTTTCAAATTTGAATTAAAACGAAAAACAAATGAGTATTACAAAGTCATTTATTAAAGACCTTACCTACCAAGTGAATGGCGCGGCGATTGAAGTACACAAAACCATTGGACCAGGCCTGCTTGAAAGTATTTACCACCGCTGTTTAATGCATGAATTGAGTTTAAGAAACATAAAATTTGTTTCAGAAGTTCAAGTACCCATTCAATACAAGCAAATTGAATTTGGCGTTAACTTAAGATGTGACCTATTGATAGAGTCATGCATGGTGGTTGAGATAAAATCTACTGAAGCAATAATGCCAGTGCACGAAGCACAGATTCTCACTTACATGAAACTTGCGAGGTGCCCAAAAGGCATTCTATTCAACTTTAATGTTGCCAATCTTTACAATGATGGCCAAAGAACTTTTGTTAATGAATATTTCGCGAAACTTAAAGAAATCTAAAAGTAGAAAGTATAATTCTTTCTTAATAAAATTACAAATACATTCGCCAGCCTTCCAAGGTCGACCCTTCCACTTTTGTGTCCTTAAGGACGCCAGTCGTATGCAAATTAAGCTTAAGCTTAATCCTCCTTAAATTATATCGCTAGCCCAAAATTCAACCTTCTTCTTTTGCTCCTTTTGTGTTAAAATACCCTAAGCTTGTCCATTTCTCCCCGTGTTTTCGTAAGCCCCTCCCCCAATTATTCTCATTTTTTTCATGTTTCACTCTATTTTATCCCAAATTTATTTGTTTATAATCAGAATTTGTCTACTTTTGCAGTCCCAAAAAGAAAAAAGTCATGAAAGAAGGCATACATCCAAGCAGTTACCGTTTCGTTATATTCAAAGATTTAACAAGCGAATACTCTTTTTTAACCCGTAGCTGTGTTGAAACCAAAGAAACCGCTAAATGGGAAGATGGCAATGAATACCCACTATACAAATTGGAGATTTCAGATAAAAGTCACCCTTTCTTTACCGGTAAACAAACATTGGTAGATACTGCAGGTAGAGTTGAAAAATTCAGAAAACGTTACGATTCAAGAAAAGAAAGCAATTTCTAATCGAATCGATATTGATATTCAAAAATCCCGAGTGATCGGGATTTTTTTTTGTCTTGTTAAAAAATTATTGTTTTTTTTAACCTAAAAGTCAGTTTATTCAAATAATGTAATTCATTGTTTGAATTTTTAGTGCGATGTTAAACTAAACACAGCTCCAAATCTCACTGTATAGAAAAGTAGGCTATATTAACCCAATATTGCCCCTTGATGAAGAAAACTTAAACAGCTCACTATCTGAGGTTACCAAATTCTTGATAAATTTAAGTTGAAAATTCCTTTGATATGGTGTAAAGTTGCAGCTTATACAAATAACAAAATGAAAAAAATATTTACTAATTCAATTTTAGTGAAAAATTTTGCTTTGGCTGTTAGTTTAACATTAGCCACTTCATTATTTTCACAAAATGCGCCTATCGACTTTGAAACAGGCGGACAAGGTGCTTCATGGACATGGTCATCTTTTGAAAACGTTGCAAATGCACCATTAGAAATCGTTAACAACCCTAGCGCTACAGGTAAAAACACCTCTGCTAAAGTTGGTAAATTTACTTGCCTAGTTGCTGGCCAACCATGGGCTGGTTTCGAGAGCAAACACGGTGCTGATATCGGTAAATTCACCTTATCTGCTGCCAATGCTATCGTTAAAATCATGGTTTACAAATCTGTAATCAGCGATGTAGGTATCAAATTTGCCACTGCTTCAGGCGGTTCTGATGGCGAACTTAAGGTTGCCAACACCAAAACCAATGAGTGGGAAGAATTAACTTTCGATTTTTCTTCAAGAATTGGATCTGGCGTTTCTACTGATATCGATCAAATCGTTTTCTTTCTTGATTTTAAATTAAACCCAGGAAGAACTACCGATAATGTATGTTACTTCGATAACGTTACATTCTCGAATGGTGTAACTTTAGCTGAGCCTACTGCTGCTGCTCCAACGCCAACTAAATTAGCTGCGAATGTAATTTCATTGTTTAGCAATGCATACACCAACGTTACAGTTGATACTTGGAGAACTAGCTGGTCAGCAGCTACTTTAACAGATATGCAAATTGCTGGTAACGATACCAAAAAATATACTGCTTTAGATTTCGTAGGTGTTGAAACCGTTGCTAGCCAAATTAATGCAACAACTATGGATTCTTTCCATTTAGATATGTGGACGCCAAACGCTACTGATTTCAAAGTGAAATTGGTTGACTTTGGTGCTAACGGTGCATTTGGTGGTGGTGATGATGTTGAACATCAATTAAGCTTCACGCCAACAGCTAAAGCTTGGAACCATATTTCTGTTCCAATGTCAGCATTCACTGGCTTAACAACTAGAGGTCATATTGCACAAATCATTTTTGTAGGTGTACCAACTGGTACTTCAGTTGTATACATTGATAACGTTATGTTCAGCAAAATAGCGCCATCTTCAAATGTTGCTGCTATTACAAACACAAACATTTCTGTTTATCCTAACCCAGCTAATAACAACTTAAACATCACTGCTGACAATGCTATCCAAACCGTTAGCATCACAAACAGCATCGGTCAAGAAGTTGTAACAGTTGCTCCAAATGCTAACAATACTGTTATCAATATTGCTAACTTAAACAGCGGCATTTATACAGTTAAAACAACTGTGAATGGTGTTGTTTCTGTTTCTAAAATTGTAATTAACTAATCTAATAAAATTTAAAATGTTGGGCTACCATCTGTTAGCCCAACATTTTTTTTGTCCCTACTTTTCTTCCTCATTTATTCCCTAACTTTCCCTTTTTTTTAACAAACGACCGAATTAATCACTTTTGTCTTCTAACATACAAATAAGCCACAAAAGCCAACAATCAATCACCATGAACATTAGACAATTCCTTTTATTAGCCTGCCTATTCAATGGTTTATTGGCTTGTTCGCAAACTACCATACTAAAAACCGATACAGGTTATACCTTTATGAGAAATGGTGCACCTTACTACGTTAAAGGCGTGGGTGGAGAAGTGAATTTCGATAAAATGATCGCCATTGGCGCCAACTCCTTCAGAACTTGGGGTGTCGACAATGCGCAAAAACTTTTAGACGAAGCCCAATCAAAAGGCTTAACCGTTATGCTAGGCCTATGGCTTCAGCACGAACGCCACGGATTCGATTATGACAATGCTGAAAAAGTAAAAAGTCAACTCGAGTATTTCAAAACCGTTATCAATCAATTTAAAAATCACCCTGCCCTACTTATGTGGGGAATAGGCAACGAGCTAGACCTCGATTATACCAATCCAAATTGTTGGAATGCAGTTCAAGATATAGCCAAATACATTCACCAAACAGATCCCAATCACCCTACCTCTACCGTTACCGCTGGCCTCGATTCACTCGAAGTAAAACACATTATGGCACGCTGCCCCGATATTGATGTATACTGTGTAAATACCTATGGCGATATTCCCAACGTACCTAAAAAAATATATGATTATGGCTGGAAAGGCCCTTTCATGATTACCGAATGGGGGCCCAATGGTCACTGGGAATCTCCACAAACCAAATGGAGAGTTTCACTTGAACAAAGCAGCACAGAAAAAACCAAATCTTATTATACGCGCTACACCCAATTCATTGCGCCATACAGCAGCCGCTGCTTGGGCTCCTATGCTTTTTTATGGGGCGCTAAACAAGAGTATACCGAAACATGGTATGGCCTTTTTTCAAAAGACAATATTCCAACTGAACCCATCGATGCACTCGAGATGGTGTTCACCAATAAACCAATTACTAAGCCTGCACCTTCTATATTAAAATTAAGTATTAATGGCTTAATAGCCACCGAAAATGTTGAACTGAAAGCTGAAAGTGATCATGCTGCTACGGTCGAAATTCTTATCAAGGACTCCTTATCAAATCCTGCAGTACAATACACATGGCGCATCATGGCCGAAAGCACCGATAAAAAATCGGGTGGCGATGTTGAGAATGAAGCCGAAGAAATTACTGGTCTTATTTTTGGCGGCAAATCAAAAAATAAAATTCGCTTTCATACCCCGGCAGTACCAGGTCAATACCGCTTATTTGTAGCTGTATTGTGCAATGGAAAATTAGCCTATGCCAACATCCCATTTCTTGTGTTACCGCGCACCGAAGGCGATAAACAAGCACGCTTTATTAAATTTAAAACCACCGACATGAAAGCTTTTGAACAATAATTTATTGATGAATAAAAATACTACAATTGGTTTATTATTGACACTCAGCTTAGGCTCATCTTTGTTTGCGCAAAATAAAACACAAGATACAACCAAGCGGTATGCACCTCCTTCTATGCTTCCCAAGCCTGGAGTAGTGGCTCAAAAACCAATGAGTCCTCTAGAAAATTTAGAGATCAGCGGTTACTACCGTTTCATTACCAACTACCGACAACTTTACGAAACCTACAGCCATTTGGCCACTAACAAAAACAATATTTTTGTTGGGGATGATTCGCAAATACCGCAATTAATGTTAAACATTAAAGGCGATGCTACTAGTAGAACTTCTTTTGGTACCGATTTATTTCTTTGGACCCCCATGACAGGTGAAGGCGAAAAAGAAAATGTGAAAGGCTTGAACTTAGGTGTCAACTTATCTGGCAACTTTGCTACAGATATCGGTAGTTTTATGGTGAAAGCAGGCGGTATCAATTGGTACGCCCTCTCTCCTTTTACTTTTCAAGCAAGCAAAGGCAACAACCGTTACAGTTTATTCGAACGCAATCCGTGGGATCCTAATACTGCAAGAGTAGATTCCCGCTATATCGATTTTTATAGCGCAGGTGCTTTAAACCAAGATTTGCGTTGGGGTAACCAAGCATTCCACGGTCTTATTGTTGAAGGCAGTCAATTGCCCCACAATTTTTCTTTCAGCGCCATGTATGGTAAAACCCAATTCGATGGTGGCTTATCAGCCATTCCCAATAATTCAATTGGTGGACGCTTAACCAAAACTTATCAAGGTAGAAACTTTATTGCCCTCAATACATTTAACAACGATAGTTACACCGATTCTATAAGCGCCAAACGTGCAGGGTTTAATATGGTGACCACAGAATTCAAACACCACTTTAAGAAGGTAAATCTCTATGGCGAAATAGGAGCTGGCCGTCGCTATGTATCAAACTTTACTAGCAAATGGGGTGAAGCCATTTCAATCAAAATTTCATCCGATATTAAACGCAAATTCCCAACTGAATTGCACCTGTTCCGTGTGAGTCCAAATGTATTAAACAACAGTTCTATTTTTATCAATTCTTCGATTCAACAAACTACGCCTACCAATTCACTGACACAACCAGTACTCATAGCCGTTTCAAGTGCCTTGTTACCCATTGGCCAAATGTCCAACAACCGCCAAGGTTTTGAATTGAATTCGCAAATTAATTTAGGCCGACTAAAAAATAATATTGGTTATAGTAATGCTGTTGAATTAGAGAATTTGTCGCCTAAAATTACTTACACACATGCCTTTAACAACTTATCGCTTTCGCGCTTTTGGCGTTGGGATTTTCCTAGTAATGTTGGGCCTTACAAAAACCTTAGCAAAATTTATCGCTCTGTTTTTGAAACCGTTTACCTTACTGAATTGAATACTGCCAGCGGTAAACCGCTCTTCAAAAAATACTTTAACACCTTCGAAATAAATTCTAAATACAAAACCAAAATTTTACGCAAAGATGCCTACTTCTTTTATTTAGGTTCTGTCAATTCTATTCAAAATTTTGCAGCACCATTCACTGTATTTTCAGAGAAGGCCTTGTTACGCGCATACTACCATCAGTTCGAAGGGTATGTAAAATTGGCGCCCAAACTGGTATGGACCAACTACCTTAGCTTCGAGCGTATTATCGCCAATTACAACACCCAAGTGGATGTCATTTCAAAACGTCCAAAAAACCAACAGGGTTTCTCTTTTGCAACTGGTGCCGATATTCAGTTAAGCAAAGGCGCTGGTCTTTACATTCGCCAACGTTGGATGAATTACAAAGACAAGAGTTTTTCACTCGATCGTTACAGGGGTTTTGAAACCACCGTTGAAGTCAAAATATTCTTTTAAAAGCTATGAAGAACACACAAAAGAAAAATTTAAATTCCATTACAAATAAAGCAAACATGCCTACTGTCAAAGTAAAATATAGTATAGGATTAACTTTGTTGTTAATCTTCTCATTGCAACTAAATGCGCAAAAGGACCGCAAACTCACCTTCGTAGGTGGTGCGCGTTCTATCCTCAACAACGGCCGCTTAATTGTAAACGACAGCATTCCTGATACCACTACAGTTAAACGCAATGAAGGTGGTTATGCCTTAATCGATTTAGGGGTGAATATTAAGCCCAATAAAAATACAGAAATCATGGGCATGTTCAGGATTAAAAATAATTTCGGTGGTTTCTGGGGCTCGGGCGTTTCATTTGATGTGCGACAATTATGGATCAAAGGTATTGTCGGCAATGTGCTGCGCTATCAACTAGGTGACTTGAATTTAAAACAAAGTAAATTTACTTTATACAACCACCATGCCGACCAAATTGAT